>JABFRC010000116.1 GCA_013141375.1 Methylococcaceae bacterium
GAGCAAATTTTACGGCTGCGCCGGGATTCGTATTGGCTTCGTCATTGCCGCTTCCCAAGCCATCCAAGCTCTCAAACGGCTTGAGCCCGCCTGGAAATTATCAAGCCTGGACATGGCCTATATGCAACTCGCCTTGAGCAATCAATCGTTTATTGCCGAAACCCGCCAGCAAACCACCAGCCTGCGTGAGCTGCTATTCAAGACATTACAAACATCCGGTTTGTTTGAACATATTTATCCCGGTCAGGCCAATTTCCTGCTCACACGCTTAGCCAATCTTGATGGCTACCGCTTACAAGAGCAATTGGCGCCATCGCGCATCTTGATTCGTGTTTGCGATAATTTTACCGGTTTGGACAGCCGTTATGTGCGCTTTGCCGTTAAAGACGAAGCCGCTATCAGGCATCTTGGCGATTGTTTAAGCCAAATAAATAAGTAACATGTGTAGCTCATTTACCACAGAGAACACGAAGAACTTATGCGTTTTTTCAATCGTTAGTGGTTTACTCCCTCTCCTGCTGGAGAGGGCGGGGGTGAGGAGGTTTAAACGGCAAAAACATCTTATTCTGATTCTCCTCACCCTACCCTCTCGGCAACTGCTCCTGCGTTGCCCTACTACCTGCTTCCATGCAGGAATCCAACAAGAGAGGGATTTTGTGCTTCGCGCTGAATAGTGACTAATGACCATGTATTTTGAACTGGCCCTGTTAGCCTACCTGATCGATATGTGCCTGGGCGAATTCCCCTGCAGGCATCCCGTCATGGTGATGGGCGAATTCATCACTGCCTTTGAACAGCGCTTTTATCGTGACCGGGTATTAAACGGAGCACTTCTGGTTGGCAGCCTGCTCACTGTAACTTTGTTAATCAGTCTTATAGCTGTTTATTTAAGTAATCTTTTTCCCAGCTCGCTAGCCCTAACTTCCCAAGCGATCATGGCGTCGACCGGTCTGGCCATGCACATGCTGCATAGTAGCGTCGCCGCCATTTTGACCAGCGAAGATCCCAGACAGGCAATTAGTCAGCTGGTCAGCCGTGATACGGAAGCCATGAATGACACCGACATTCAGAAAGCCGCACTGGAAACCTGGGCCGAAAATCTCAGTGATGGCGTGATTGGGCCGTTGTTTTATTTGCTGTTATTTGGCTTGCCCGGCATTGCTGTTTACAAAGCCATCAACACGCTCGACTCAATGATTGCTTATAAAACGCCCCGTTATTTTTATTTCGGCAAAACCGCTGCCATTTTGGATGACATTACCAATTTTGTTCCGGCCCGTTTAACCGCTCTGTTGATCGTTGCCCTGGCAGCTAATAAACAACGCGCCTGGCAATGCATGTGGCGCGACGGCAATAAATTAGAAAGCCCGAATGCAGGCTATCCGATTGCCGCGATGGCCGGTGCCTTAGGTGTGGAATTGGGTGGCGCGGCCAGCTATCACGGCAAAATAAAACATAAACCCACCCTTGGTTTGCCGATTTACACCATCAATCAGACCACACTGACACAGGCCTTGGCATTTAAAACCCGTATTGATGTCACACTTTTGTGCCTGTTAATTCTAGGAATCCTGGCAATATGAAAACCTTGTTCATCGGCGGAGTAAAAAGTGGCAAATCCCGCTTGGCCGAAGCTTATATTCTTGTGCAGTCGCCAGCCGCCAAGCCTTATTACCTGGCCACCACGGAGTTTATTGACGCTGAAATGGCAGAACGCATCCAGGTTCACCAACAACGTCGTCAGAATTTGTTTATCAATCTGGAGGCGCCCGTGCATCTACTCGATGCCTTAAAAACATGTCCGCACCCCGTATTGGTGGAATGCGTGTCGATGTGGCTGAACAACATGCTGTACCATCAAATACCGGTGCCCGACATTTTGCAGGAGCTAGAAGCCATCATGCAGCTACCGGTTGATTTGGTGTTGGTCCATAACGAAGTCGGGCTTGGCGTCATCCCCGACAATCCCCTGGCACGCCAATATATCGATTTGTCCGGCAAAGCCGCGCAACTCATGGGACAGGCTTGTGATAGCGTTTTTTTTTGTAGCGCCGGATTAACTTTGCGTATGAAATAACATCCATCCACCAACAAAACACCTTGCCTTATCTTCTTAAGTCCCTATAATCGCGCCCTTCTTTCAGGTTCCATTGATCGTTCAAAATCAATGGTTAAACGGGAAGTCGGTAAGGTTTTACCAAATCCGACGCTGCCCCCGCAACGGTATGTAAGTAAAGAGTCATCAATACGCCACTGTGTTTTTTGCATGGGAAGGTGATGATTCAGGCAATGCCACTTACAAGCCCGGAGACCGGCCCGAAAGAATATTCGGCACAGCGGAGGGCTGTCGGCGAAGCGATGGCTCCAACTTGCGTTGCCTCTTATCGTTTTTCTGCATGTTCCCCCTGTGATTTATTCAACCTGTTGCGCGGGCGGCGCAAAGGAACAATCATGCAAAAAACCATCATTTTCAGCACTTTGTTGCTGGCGGGCACAACTGCCCAATCACAAGTTCAAAATACATCCGGAGATTCAATCGATCTTCCCGATGTGGTCGTTACGGCCACCCGATCAGACGTTGCCAAAGATCAACTAGCGACTGCTGCCACCGTTTTTACCCGCAAGGATATTGAACGACTGCAGGTGCAAACTCTGCCTGATTTATTACGCAACTCAGTCGGTGTTGACGTCGTCCAAAGCGGCGGCATGGGTAAAACC
>JABFRC010000342.1 GCA_013141375.1 Methylococcaceae bacterium
CTCATCCTGATAAGCGCGTATATGCAATTTGCGATTTTCACTGGCATAGTTAACAGCTTCCTGGCTGTCTTTGGTCTGTGTACTGGCACTTCTAATACTTAAGAATTGCTGTTTGACTTGCAAGGCGATACCTTGGTCCAGCAAGACTTGCTGGCTTTCAAGTTTTCTTTGTTGTGCTTTATCATGATTAACCTTGCCTGTTGTTTGAAAGCCATCAAATAAATTCCATTGCATGCCAACGCCTATCGTCCAGCCGTCACGGTTAACGGCATTGCTTAATCCGGAGTTGTAAGGCGTTTGTACGTCACGCACTTCGGCCTGAAAGCCTATCATCGGATAATAACCGCTCCGAGCTTCGGTGATTTGATCATCGCTAATTTGTACAGCTAGTTTTAATTGCTGAATATCCGGGTTAAAGGATTGTGCGGATTCTACTAATTGTTTCAGCTCGCCCGTTAATGGTGATGCCTCGCCTTGTTCGGCCAGTGTGTAGCTGGCATTCCATTCCTGTCCCATCGCATTGCCTAACGCTTCATGAGCTAATTCGCGGGCATATTGGGCTTCGCTACGCATGGTTCGAGTAATCGCTGTGGTGGTTTTGGCGCGAAGATAGTCGGTTTTTTTGACTTTCATCGAGCCATGTTGATAGAGACGTTCTGTTAAATCTTCCAGCGCCTTAAATCGTTCTAAGGTATCGTCAGCCAATCTTTCCATCTGCACGGCAAATTGCGCGGCGTAGTAATATTTTTTAACATCTCTGACGACTTCCAGCGTAGTTTTGCGTTTGCCTTCTTCGGCAATTTTGACGCCTTTTTCAGCTTGTCCCACGATGGCTTCTCTTTTTAAGCCGGTGAAAATTGGGTAGGTAAGATTTAATGATGAAGTAACCAAATCTCTATCGAGTAATTTGACGTTCATATTCATCGGAATACCGCTTATGGGCTTGGCGAGTCCAGCTTGTAATGCTTGTCCATATTGCGGATTTGCCTGTGCGGCAGCCGCGGTCAGTGCGCCGCCTAAGGCAGGAGGCAGATCAAATTGACCTTGTAAAGTAAATGTTCTGTCCTGATCTGCGCGTGAAGCATTGACTTCAGCAGCAATTCTGGGCCAATACGCAGACATTGCTTGTTGATATTGTGCTTCAGCCATTGCGACATTAGCGTCGGAGACATTCAATGATTGGTGCTTTTCCATTGCAATGCGGATGCAGTCTTCAAGTGATAGTTTTTGCATTTGT
Organism: Methylococcaceae bacterium; assembly: GCA_013141375.1. Classification (GTDB taxonomy): domain Bacteria; phylum Pseudomonadota; class Gammaproteobacteria; order Methylococcales; family Methylomonadaceae; genus JABFRC01. The sequence continues at coordinate 1,238 of JABFRC010000342.1, forward strand.
GTCGATTCGGCATGTATTGCAAGCGAAGTCGATAATAGCAGGGCAATGGTAAGGAAGCGGTAAGTTGAAAGCATGGCGTATTAATCTCTTAAACGGTTGCGAATTTGAATGATTTCATCAATATTTTCCATAAACAAATCCACTAATTCGGGGTCAAACTCAATGGCTTTATTGGCATTTAAATAATCCAGGATGTCTTGGTCAGTCCAAGGCTCTTTATAAATTCTTCGGCTGCTTAAGGCGTCAAATACATCAACGATACTGACAATCCTGGCCTCTATCGCAATATGATCGCCGACTAATCCTGCCGGATAGCCTTGGCCGTTGTAGCGTTCATGATGCTCATGGGCGATGGTTGCTGCCATCTTGATTAAGGGCTTATCTAATCGGTTTAGAAGTTGAAAGCCCATATTTGCGTGGCCTTTCATGATTCGAAATTCGGCATCAGACAATTTTCCGGGTTTATTCAAGATCTCATCCGGTATGCCGACTTTACCTATATCGTGCAGGGGGGAGGCAATTTTAATCATGGCTGAATGTTCTTCGCTCAAGCCATATTTAAGGGCAAGAAATTCGGAGATGACGGCGACGCGCTTAATGTGTAATCCTGCTTCTTGGCTGCGGTTGTCAACGACTTCGCCCAAAACATAAATTAATTCTTTTTGCGATTCGATAATTTGTTCATTCAGCGAGATAGAGTCACTAATGTCTTGGCTCAAGCTTATTAACGAATGAATGTCGCCTTGTTCGTTATGAATGCCGACAATCACGGTGCTTAGGGTGTGATGTTGACCATCTTTACCAATAATTTTAATGATTCGGGAGCTAAAGCCCTGGTTTTTTACTTTTTTAAGAACGCGGTCTTTAAAATCGTTGCAGTCCTGTATCAAGTTGCAAAGAGACTGACCAACAAGTTCTTCTGGGCTGTAATTGAGAGTTGTACTGAAATTTTTGTTTGCACTGACAATATTGCCGTCAGTATCGATCACGCAAAGAGAGGTGCCGATTTCTAATGCACGTTCATATTCTTGCAGATAATGTTTTTGATGGTTGAGGTCCTGTTTTAAGTTAATGGACAAGCGTTCAAACTTTTCGTAAATCTCAGTCATATCAACCATTAAGGCGACAAATTCATCTATTTCATTTACAGAATTGACAATCGCGACAACGGTTACATCAACTACATAAACAGAGCCTGCCTTGGTTTTCTTTTTAAGCATTCCCTGCCATTTCTTTTTTTCGAGTACGTTGTTTTTTAAATCATCTAAAGCGGCCTGTTGCCCATCGCTATCAAAACTGAACAAATAATGTTGGCCAAGTAATTCTGCTTCTGAATATCCCGATAAATCACAAAAATGTTTATTGACATAGACGATGCGCCCTTTGATATTGATTTTGGCAACGATGGCTTTTTCATCGACCAATAATTTATATTGCTCCAATAATTTCTGGCTTTCGGCGATTTCGCGTGCCAAATTCAGTTGCTCAGTAATAAAGCAGAGTTTATTCAGTAAGCGATCCACACTGATGGGTTTGGTAATGTAATGCTGTATGTCCAATTCCAAGGCCCGAAACAAATATTCCACATCGTTGTATGCACTTAAAATCACAATCGGTTGATTAGGCTCGATGGATTTAATGTCGGCGGCCATTGATAAGCCATTCACCTCCGGCATTTGAATGTCTGTGACCACAATATCAGGACGATGTTGTTGGAATAATGCCAGGCCTTCACGCCCATTTTTGGCGGTGTAAAGTTCTGCCACATAATGCGCTAACATAAATTGAAGCTCTTCCCTTGTTTCGGGGTCGTCTTCAACATAGAGAACTCTCATGCTAGATAAGTTTTTGAACTGGGTGTTTTTAAACATAGGATGACTTTGTATTAATTAGATGTATGTTTGTGCCAGCAAAAATGACCTTTTCCTTTGTACTTTGCTCTGTACATTGCCTCATCCGCGTACTTTACCAAGGTCGATGGATTGGTGTTGTCTGACGGATAGACTGCTATGCCAATACTGGCAGAAACCTGAAGTTCAATGCCATTCTCTTTAATCGTTAAGCATAATGCATCAAGAATGCGCTGGGCCGTCTCGGTAATCAATTCTATGGATGTGCCATTTAAGATCACAATAAACTCATCGCCACCCAGTCGTGCCACAGTGTCTACTTCTCTTACGCAATGTATTAAGCGCTTGGCAACCTCAATGAGCACATTGTCCCCTTGGCCATGACCTAAGCTATCGTTTATCTTTTTAAAGCCATCCAAATCCAGATAGAGTATTGCAACGTTATAGTTAAAACGGTTTGCGGAGGCAATGGCCGTATCCAGTCGTTGCGCAAATAATTTTCTATTCGGTAATGTGGTTAATGGATCGATCTCGGCGTGATGACGCAATTCATATTCCAGCTTTTTATGGTCGGAGATGTCTACAAACATGACCACGAAGGAACTCACTATGCCCTCATGATTTTTAATACCGTTAACTATGACCATCGCAGGGAATGGATCATTGGTGTGTCGACCGATTAAAAACTCACCTCGCCAGTGTTCATCGATCATTGCTGAAGTGGTAATTTCTTCACGTGTGGAAGGGTAAATTGAAAAGTCGAAAATTGTCTCAATCGGCTTTCCTTTGATTTCAATCAAATTGAAGCCGGTTATTTCTGTAAACGCTGGATTGATGTTAATAATGTTGAAATGAGCATCCAAAATCAACATAGCCGCACCAGAGACTTGATAAACACTGGTGGCAATATTTAAGTTTTCTGCCAGGACTTTCTGATGACTAATATCTTCTAAGATCCACACCACTTGAGGATTAGATTTTTGGTTGGTCAATTTTCCTCTCACACGTATGTAGCTTAACTCGCCATTTTTATGACGGGTTTGTGATTCAAAATCAACTGACTCAGTATTTATCAGCTGTGTGCGAATTTTATTTTCGAGGTGAGTCCTTTTGGTATTCGTGCTGAACAAAATATCGCTTAAAGAAATTACTTCGCGTTCGTCATAGCCATAGCTTTCTAAAAATTGAGTATTAGTTTTCGATATTTTAAAAGCCAAGTCGGTAAAAATTATACTCACAGGTGAAATGTCAAAAATTGCAGACAGCAGAGCTCCGCTCTCGGAAAGTTGATTTTTTAACTGTGCTAATCGTAAGCGCGATTTGATTTTAGTTTCTGACTTAATTGGTTTGTCAGCTTCTGTAAAGCGTAAATCCTCAGAATTCTGCTTAAAATTGGCTTGAAGATCGTCATGTTCTGTTGAGTGACTCATTAAAATTCTATAAATGTTATGTTTGCCAGCAGGGCTTGTATTTTAACGGCGAACTAATGTATTTATAATTACAAAGCAATTGTCAGGCCAAGGTGTTTACAGCCCAAGTGCGTTGAAAGCTACTTTCATTTTGGATAAATTATGTCAGATTTGTCAGTAATTGCTGACAAATCTGACAGGTCTTGGACAAGGCTGTCGTTGTAAACATTGCTATTAGTTTAAAATACGGAATAAAAACAAAGGGTCTGGATACAAAAAAAGCCCCTTTCGGGGCTTTTAGGGTAAATCAATTGACAGCTGTTTCTTTCTGTTTTTCCAATAAGTAATTTAGCCAGAGATTTGAAAGTTTCTCTTGTACTGTATTTTGCCGGAGACGGGCATTTAGGTTGGGGAAATCGACCTTATCCAGGTCCTGATCCTGGTTGTAGCAGGAATAGACGAAGAATTCCTTGCCAGTTTCAGCATCGACATGTTTACACAGACACTGCGCACAGATGCCTTTCATCATGCATTGCATCGGTGAGTTGATCGAGCCGACGGCATGATGGGCTTTGGTCAAGTATGGTTTCAGCACATTAAAACGGGCTTCTTTAACTGCGGCCATCATACGGTCTGAACCAATCACGATTAAATGATCGATATCAGCCAAAGAGATTAATTGCTCGCCCAATTCGCCTTTACCGTAAGCCACCATACATTCCAGAATGTTGCCGACGAATGATTTGTCTTGCGGGCGGGTTGGGGTAAATGGCTGTACACCTTCGCCCTGATCGACAGCCCAAATCACCACGTCTGCAGCGGCTTCAACATCTTCGACTTTAAAACGATCCTGCGAATATTTGTAACCGGCAAAATAAATCACCTTGTTGCCAGCAGCTCGCAATGCTTTGCCGATAGAGAACAATACCGCGTTGCCCAGTCCGCCGCCGATCAGTAACACGGTTTCTCCGGTAGGGATGTCCGTTGGGGTGCCGGTAACGCCCATCAAAATCAATGGATCACCGACTTTCCAGGTCGCACACAAGCGTGAAGATGAACCCATTTCCAGTGCAATCAGGGAAATGGTGCCTTTTTCTACATCCACTTCGGCACCGGTTAATGCCAGGCCTTCTGCTGCAAGCGATGTGCCTTCAACGATCGGCGCATAAGCTTCAAAATTTTGCAGACGGTAAAACTGACCGGGCTGGAATTTTTGGGCAGCCAGCGGCGCTTTGACCACAACTTCGATAATGGTCGGTGTCAGTCGATTAATGGCAACGATGGTCGCCTTAAAGGAATCATCCAGCGTGGCGAACAGGTTTTTCAAAGATGCATCACGTTGAGCTTGTTCGGCTGGATTCAACTGTTGTAACTCTTTGGCAAATAAATCGACGACATAAGGATAACCATCTTTCGCACTGGCCATGGCTTTAACCACGTTGCCTGCGTAAACCGGATGGTTGTCACCATAGAAGCTGATGAATTTGCCATCTTTTTGGTAAGACGTCAGTGGTGCCGGTTTGCCAAGTTTGGGAGCAGCTTCGTCATGCATTTCAACCAGTGTCACATTGCCATCTTGCAATTCGGGTTCGTAACGTTGGAAGAACCACTTGTCCATTACGAAGGTGTCTGGATATTCGCTTTGATAAATCGTGTTGGGCGAAGTACCTGCCGCTACATACAGATTACGTAATGGCACATTGATAATGCCTTCCTTAACCCATTTGCCATCTTCCAGTATTGATTTTTCGAATTCTACCCCGTTCAAATGGCCGTATTCATCGGCAAGCGCACTTTTGGGGCTCATGCCTTCAGCAAGGGCGATGCCTTCTTGCAGGGCTTCGTGGATTTCCTCGTGGTTTTGGCGGTAAGCCGGGGCATCTTTCATGCCTTTGCGGTAGAACAAAGTAACGCCGCCCCATTGGTCAACCAATGGCTGGAAATTAGGCAGTTCATCTTCTGCTTCGGCACGTTGACGTTCGGCATGGATGGCTTTGCCGTGTGCTAGGAATTCATCGAGGATGATGATTTCTTCCTTGTCGTAACGACTGCGGACGGTTTGTTCGCCGTAGACCTTGCTTAAGGTCTCGTAACGGTGGAGGATTTTTTCAACTTGTACCGGGTAATAAGCCATCAGTTCGGTGCAGGTGTCGATTGCGGTCAAACCGCCGCCGATAACGCCGGCCGGTAAACGCACCTGCAAATTGGCAAGAGATGAAGCTTTTGCTGCGCCGGTTAATTGCAAGCCCATCAAGAAGTCAGAAGCTTTGCGAATGCCGCGAATCAAGTTGTTTTTCAGATCGATAATGGTGGGTTGACCCGCACCGGATGCGACACAAATATGGTCGAAGCCCATATCCCAGGCATCGTCAATGGTCAGCGTGCCACCGAAACGAACGCCGCCGTAGGCTCTGAATGCTGCACGTCTTTGCAAAGTCAGGTAGATCACTTTGAGGAAGTTTTTATCCCAACGCACGGTAATGCCGTATTCAGCCACACCGCCAAAGCCTGCCAGAATACGTTTATCCAAATCTTCGTAGAGGTCTTTGAAGTCGACAATCGGCAGTGGCGCCTGCGTGCCGTCGCCAGTTAATTCAACCGGCAACGGTTCCAGTTTCAACGCATCGATGGCGGCAACGCCGAAGCCTTCATTGAGCAAATAATGGCTCATGGTATAGCCAGACGGTCCTAAACCAACCACCAGCGCATTTTTGCCGTTGTAAGGCAGCATATATGGGCGTTTGACGTTTAACGGATTCCAACGAGTGAGTAGGCTGTAAATTTCAAAGCCGTAAGGCATGAACAGCACATCGGTTAACACATTGGTTTCAATTTGGGGAATGTTGACTGGGTCGGTTTTTTGGTAAATACAACCTTTCATGCACTCGTTGCAGATACGATGGCCGGTGCCTGGGCACATGGGATTGTCGATGATAATAACCGCCAATGCGCCAATGTTATCGCCGTTGCGTTTAACCAAGTGCATTTCGGAGATTTTTTCTTCCAGTGGGCAGCCGGTGGTGGTGACTCCCAGTGGATCCAACTTGAAGGTGTTGGTTTTTTTGTTGCGCATGCCTTTGGAGCAGGAATCGGTATCGCGTTCGTGGCAATAGATGCAGTGATTGACTTCAGACAGTGATTGTCTTTCGTTATAACGCGGATCGGTCAACTTGAAACCATCACGGCGACGGCGATGTTCTTCTTCACCCATCCAGGCTGTAAATTGGCCGCGATCAATAACGTCGTGCTCGACCAGATTATCGAAATCGCGTTTGTTGGGGAATTTAAAGCTCAGCCATTTTTCAACGACATCGTTGTCTTGTTGAGCAACATAACTCCAGCGTTGTACGATGTCGGTTAAGCCGTTGACGAATTCCGCTGCATCTTCATTGGCGATAATGTCCGCAAATTCGGTTGCAGCTTCATTATGAGCGGCCAGTTTGCTGCGCAGGTCGGCAACGATGGCATCGGCACTGGCGTGATCACTCTCTTTACCTTTGGCGATTAACTTGTAATGTTTAGAGAGCAGGCCAACGATTGCGCCTACTCGAGCAACCCTGTGTTCAGGGTCATCATCTTCATTTGCTTCTTGAAAGCCAGCATCAATCAACAGGTCAAAACGATTAAGAACGGCTGGAATGTTCCACTCGCTGGAGTCCTGGCCTTTGAAAACAACGCCTAATTTTTCGACGATTTCGTTTTTGTAGGTGAAAACGGTGTCGATTTCGTCTTTGATGGCGGCTGCTTGAGCTTGATGTGCCTCGCTGACATTAAATAATTTGGCGACAAACTGACCGACATAAGGCCCCATACGCACTAATAAATCGGAGATTTGTTCCGGCGATAAGCCCTGGCCTTGATTTTGTCGATACGATTTGAATTCGGTGTGTAGTTGCGCATCATGGCGATCAACCGAAGCATCAAATGCATCGAGTAAATCTTTTAAGCGGGCTGAATCGTATAAATCGGGGTAATTAAATCCGGGGATACCAAGCGTAAGTGGCTGTTGTACTGTCATTTTTGACTCATTATTGGGTTGGTTTAAATATGCATTTCATGTCTTAGCAGACAAGCAGAGGGGATATTTTAACTGGTTATTGATTTTTATTTGGAGATATTTTTTAAAAAATATGCTGGATAGTTATACATGAGTTGTCGGCATTTTTTCTCTTAGCTTTAAAAAGCGATGGTATCGCGAGACAGAGATTTCGCCAGTTTCAACAGCGCCGCGAACTGCACAGCCTTTGTCTTGAAGATGTCGGCAATCGTTAAATTTACATTGGGCCAAAAGCGGCTCAAATTCCCGATAGCCTTGGGCTAATTGCTGTTCGGTAAGATCAGCCAAGCCAAATATTGCGACCCCAGGACTGTCGATCAAATCGCCGCCGCCATCTAAATGATAGAGCGTGGCTGCTGTTGTGGTGTGTCGTCCCAGTTTGCTGGTGGCGGAGATTGCTTTGGTTTTTAGCGACTTGTCGGGCAGGATGGCGTTGGTTAATGATGATTTTCCGACACCGGATTGTCCGGCAAAAATACTCACTTGATTTTTTAATGCTTGCTTTAAGTCGTCAAGCCCGGCGTTTGTTGCGGCGCTGACTCGATAGAGCGCATAGCCCAAGTTTTGGTAGATTAATAATTCCTGCTCAATATCTTCTGACAAAGGCAAATCAGTTTTGTTTAGCACTAATGCCGCATCCATTTGGCGATTTTCGCAAATCGCCAAATATTGATCCAGCAACAGAAAGTCGCAGTAAGGTTCAACGGCGAAGACAATAAACACGGTATCGATATTAGCGGCGACCGGCCGAGTTTTGCCATTTCTGGCTGGTCTGAGTAAGGCAGAGCGTCTGGGCAGTATTTCTTCAATGCGTCCTTGATCGGGAGATGACTGTAACCAACGCACCCGATCGCCTACGGCCACCGTTTCCAGTTTTCGTAGGGTTTGGCAAAGGTAAATGCTACCAGACGATTCAACAGCAATATCCTGACCTAAGTGCGCGATCACCAGGCCTTCGTTTAGCTCAGCCATTATGAAGGCTGCATGCCGGTTTCCAGGTGGGCGATACGAATGGCTGCTGGCGGATGGCTGTAATGAAATGCCGAATACAGCGGATCAGGGGTCAATGTACTGGCGTTCTCTTCATAAAGTTTGACCAGGCCGCTAATCATTTTTTCAGCTTTGGCATGGTTGGCAGCAAAATCGTCGGCTTCAAATTCGAATTTACGTTGAAAGTACGCGCTGATGGGTTGCATGAAGAAGGTGAATGTTCCCGACACCAGCATGAATAAGATTAATGCGGCAGCGTTTGAAGGTTGGTCGACACCTAGGCCATTGAAAAACCATTGTTGATTGATCAGCCAGCCTAAAACACCTAAGCTGATCAAGCTCATAATGGCAGTGGCAATCAGCATCTTAATGACGTGTTTGCGTTTGAAATGACCCAGTTCATGGGCTAGTACGGCCTCAAGTTCTTCATCATCCAAAGACTTAACCAATGTGTCGAAAAACACGATGCGTTTGTTATTGCCCATGCCTGTGAAGTAGGCATTGCCATGACCGGAGCGTTTGGAGCCATCCATGATGAATATACCCTGGCTTTTAAAGCCGCAACGATTCAGTAAGTCCTGAATTTTGTTTTTTAATGTGCCGTCTTCTAGTGGAGTGAATTTGTTAAATAATGGCGCGATAACCGTCGGAAATAGCCAGCTCATCAATAGCGAAAAACTCATCAAAATAGCCCAAGCCCATAGCCACCATAAGGAACCAACGCTATCCATTACCCACAATATCAGGGACAAAATAGGCAGGCCGATGGCCGCACCCAATGCCAGACTCAGCAGTTGATCCTTAAAGAATTGCTGTATCGTACTTTTGTTAAAGCCGAATTTTTCTTCAATAACGAAAGTTTGATAAAGGCTGGTGGGTAATTCAAGGAGAGTCATGACTAGAAAAATACTGGCTATTGCACCGACACCTGCTAACAAGGGCGATTGCACCCAGTTAGTCCAGAGATCAAAGGCCAGTTGAATGCCTCCACCCAATGTGACAATTAGTAAAATAACGATGCCAAGTCCATCATCAATATTGCCCAGTTTGCCTTTTGCCAACGTGTAATCAGCTGCTTTTTGGTGGGCTTGTAAAGACACTCGGTCTTTAAATGCTTCTGGCACGGCGTCTCGATGTTTGGCAACATGGTTTGCCTGTCTTTTAGATAGCCAGAATTGGACGGAATGGGAAATTATCAAAGCAATAATAAATACGATGGTGAAGGTGTTCATAGCTTAAAAACGTTAGGGTTAATGATTAGTCTTACAGTTTGCCGAATGCTACACTAAGCGCAACTTTTTTGACATAACGGAAACCCCCTTCATGGCTTTGGATCCTCAAAACCTCATCTGGATAGACCTCGAAATGACGGGCCTGGACCCTGATAACGACCTGATCATCGAAATTGCCACTGTTATTACTGATAAAAATCTGAATGTGCTCGCGCAAGGTCCGGTAATGGCTGTTCATCAATCTGATGCCGCATTAGCTTCGATGGATGATTGGAATCAACAGCACCATGGTCAATCCGGTTTGATTGATCGGGTAAAGGCATCACCTTTTAGCGATGCACAAGCCGAGCAATTGACTATCGATTTTCTTAAAGAATGGGTGCCTGAGAACACCTCGCCGATTTGCGGCAACAGCATTGGCCAAGATCGTCGATTTCTTTACCGTTATATGCCAAAGCTGGAAGCCTATTTTCATTACCGCAATATCGATGTTTCTACATTGAAAGAACTGGCCGCCAGATGGGCGCCGGAAGTTAAAGACGGATTTAACAAGGTAGCCAGCCATCAGGCATTGGATGATATTTTGGAATCCATCGAAGAACTGCGTTATTACCGGGAACACTTCATCAAGTTCTAAACCATGAATCAGATTATTGCGGTTGCTCTCGGCGGGGCCTGCGGGGCTGTGGTCCGATTCTTGGTCTCATCAGGAATTTATCAATGGTTAGGGCGCGGGTTTCCTTACGGCACCTTGGTTGTTAATATCCTCGGTTCGTTTTTGATTGGCTTGTTAACCGAATCGCTGATTTTACAACGTATTACCTTGGCTCTGGATTATCGCGCTGCTATTCTGGTCGGATTTATTGGCGCATTCACGACCTTCTCGACCTTTTCGCTGGAAACGTTTTATCTCATCGAACAGGGCAATTTGACCCGAGCCGGAATGAATGTCCTGGTTAGCGTCAGTGCTTGCTTATTGGCGGTTTGGCTGGGTTTGTTATGTGGCAGAGCGCTGTTTTATTATGGCAATGGCATGATAGCCTGGGGTGATAGCGATATTCCTTACGCGTTGATGGTAATCAATCTGATCGGTGCGCTATTGATTGGCATTGTCAGTGCTATATTGCTGCAAAAAGTTGAGCTGACGCTCGAATATCGCATCATTATTATGGTGATTATGATTGGCGCTTATTTGACGCTCTCTGGTTTGTATTTATTGTTGTATTTGTTGGAACACGGATTTTCTATAAACACCAACGTCTCTATGATGTTGAGTATTTTTGTCGGCAACGGATTGGCCTGCATTGTTGTTATCTGGCTGGGTTTGCTGATCGGTAAACAGGCTTAGCGTTCGTTATATTTTCTTTTTTCTCCCGTATTGGGCCTCAAATTATAGGTAACCTATTGTTATGTTAGATCCTCGCTTATTCAGAACTGAACTTGAATTCGTCACCAGCCAATTACAAAAGCGTTCATTTGCTTTTAACCCGGAAGCCTATTCCGAACTGGAAAACAGAAGGAAAGACATTCAGGTTAAAACCCAGGAACTGCAAAACGAGCGCAACAGTCGATCCAAAACGATAGGCCAGGCCAAAGCCAAAGGTGAAGATGTGCAGGCTTTGCTGGATCAGGTTCAGCATTTAGGCGATGAGCTCAAAGAGGCCGAAACCGAATTAGCTGGTATTCAGGATGAAATGACCACGCTTATGGAAGGTATTCCCAATATCCTGGATGAAAGTGTGCCGAACGGCAAAAGCGAAGATGATAATTTGGAAGTCAGTCGCTGGGGCGAGCCTAAAGTATTTGATTTTGAAGTTAAAGATCACGTTGATCTGGGCTTGAAAAAAGGCCTGGATTTCGAGCTGGGTGCAAAAATTGCCAGTGCGCGTTTCGTGGTGTTAACCGGACCGCTGGCTCGGCTGCAACGGGCGCTGATTCAATTCATGCTCGACACTCATACGGCTGAACATGGCTATAGCGAAACCTATGTGCCGTATTTGGTAAACGCCGATAGCTTACGCGGCACCGGCCAGCTGCCGAAATTCGAGGCTGATTTATTTAAAGCCAGTGATGATCCCGGTTTGTATTTGATTCCCACGGCTGAAGTGCCGGTCACCAATATAGTCAGAGATGTCATTCTGGATGCCAAACAACTGCCACTGAAACTGGTTTGCCACAGCCCCTGTTTCCGCAGTGAAGCCGGTGCTTACGGTCGTGATGTGCGTGGCATGATTCGCCAACATCAGTTTGAAAAAGTCGAATTGGTGCAAATCGTTAAAGCCGAAGATTCAGCCGCAGCTCATGAAGAATTGACCGGTCAAGCTGAAGTTATTCTGCAGAAGTTAAAATTGCCGTACCGGAAAATGCTTTTATGCGCAGGTGACACTGGATTTTCATCAACTAAAACTTACGATCTGGAAGTGTGGTTGCCAGGGCAGGGCACTTACCGGGAAATATCTTCTTGCAGTAACTTCAAAGACTTCCAGGCTCGCCGTCTGCAAGCCCGATGGCGTAACCCGGAAACCGGCAAGCCTGAGTTGGTACACACCCTTAATGGCTCAGGTTTGGCGGCCGGTCGAACCTTAATAGCGGTGATGGAAAATTACCAGGATGCCGAGGGTCGCATTCATGTGCCGGAGGTGTTGCTGCCTTATATGGGTGGACTGACGATTATAGAATAGGGCGCCGCCAAAACCACGAATCAACTAATAAAGCCAAGTGGGTGAATATTAGCCTGAGCCCAGCCGTTCTCTGAGTTAAACGAA
>JABFRC010000370.1 GCA_013141375.1 Methylococcaceae bacterium
GGCATTCAGGCCAAGAGCATCGCCCCGGTTGACGGCTTCCTTAAACTTCTTCGCCATGGCAATCAGTTCTTCCATTACCTGCGCGGTTTCAATGGAACGGTTCTGATAACGCATGATGACGTTGGCAAGCAGCTCCGAAAATTTATTCTGCTGCACGACATTGCTGGCAAAGCGGGTTTTGATTTCGCCTTCCAGCAAACGTTCCAGCAATTCCACCGCAAGATTGCGTTCCGGCAGATTCTTCACTTCGTTTAAAAAATCCTCATCCAGAATGCCGATATTGGGTTTATCCAGGCCAACGGCGCTGAAAATATCCACCACTTCTTCAGACACAACAGCCGAACCGATGATCTGGCGGATGGCCAGTTCGCGCTCTTCATTGGTTTTCTTTTTGCTGCTGACTTCTTTTTTGATCAGCAGCACTTTAACCGCCTGAAAGAACGCCACTTCCTCACGCACTGCCTTGGCTTCATCCAAGGTGCAGCACAGCGTAAAGGCTTTGGACATTGCCAGTGCTGTGTCGCCAAAACGTTTCTTGCCATCTTTGATGCCGAGCACATGGTTGGCTGTTTTCGCTAATAGACCATGGCCGCCGGTTAAAAAACCACTGACATCAAAGCCATGCAGTATGCCGCGCAATACATCGAGTTTTTCTTCCAGCACTGCATAGGCTTCATGCGCATCGACGGTTGGACGGCCTCGGCCTTTGCTGGCGGTGTATTCTTTCAAGGCTTGTTGCAGGTCATTGGCTATGCCGATGTAATCGACCACCAGCCCGCCTTGCTTGTCGCGAAACACCCGATTGACCCTGGCAATGGCTTGCATCAGATTATGACCTTTCATCGGCTTGTCCACATACATCGTATGCACGCACGGCGCATCAAAGCCGGTCAACCACATGTCACGCACAATCACCAAACGCATGGGATCGTCCGGGTCTTTAAAGCGTTTTTCCAGGCGTTTTTTGATTTGTTTGGAATAAATATGTGGCCGTAGCAAGGGCTTGTCACTGGCAGAACCGGTCATCACTACCTTGATTACGCCTTTTTCGGGGTCGTCATCATGCCAGTCCGGCCGAATCGCGATAATGGCATTGAACAAATGCACACAGATGTCGCGACTCATCGCCACGATCATTGCCTTGCCGGATTGCGCTTTACTGCGCTCTTCAAAATGCTCGACCAGGTCGGCTGCCACTTGCTGTATACGTGGCTCGGCGCCAACAACGCTTTCCAGTGCGGCCCAGCGACTCTTGAGAATGGCTTGCTGATCTTCTTCCTCATCCTCTGCCAGCTCATCGACTTCGGCATCGATTTCGGACAATGATTCTTCCTTCAAGCCCAGCTTGGCCAGGCGGGACTCAAAATAAATCGCCACCGTCGCACCATCATCACGGGCTTGCTGCATGTCGTAGATGTGGATGTAATCACCAAACACCGCACGAGTGTCGCGGTCTTCGGCCGATACTGGCGTGCCGGTGAAAGCCACAAACGTGGCATTCGGCAGCGCATCACGCAAATGCTGGGCGTAGCCGACTTGATAGCGAGTGACATAATTGGCCGGGTCTTCGGCGGCCATGGGCAATTCGATGCCATCCTGTCGGGTTACGTTACAGCTCGGCAACTGCTCCATGCGTTGCTCTACCTCCTGCATGCCCGATACAGCGGGGCAGGCTCTCCTTGCAGTCGTAACCCGACCTACATTTTTAACTGTCTTAAGCTTGGCTTCAAACCCATACTGCGTACGATGCGCCTCATCGGCAATCACCACAATATTGTTTCTATCTGACAGCACCGGAAAATGGTCTTCATCCTCGCCCGGCATAAACTTTTGGATGGTGGCGAACACGATGCCGCCGGAAGGACGATTGGCTAATTTGGCGCGCAAATCCTGGCGGGTTTCGCCTTGTACCGGCTGCTCGCGCAATAAATCCTGCGACAGCGAGAATACGCCAAACAACTGTCCATCCAGATCATTGCGGTCGGTAATCACCACGATGGTTGGATTTTCCATCGCTACTTCGCGCATGACGCGAGCGGCAAAACAAGTCATCGTGATGCTCTTGCCGGAGCCTTGCGTATGCCAGACCACGCCGCCTTTGTGATTGCCGCCGGGGCGCGAGGCCGCAACTACCTGATTGATGGCAGAACGCACAGCATGAAATTGATGGTAACCGGCGATCTTCTTAACCAGCGTACCGTCATCCTCAAACAACACAAAAAAGCGCAAAAAATCCAGCAGATAAGTCGGTGCCAGAACCCCACGCACAAGCGTTTCCAGCTCATTAAATTGGCCGAGCGGATCAAGCTCAACGCCATCAATCGTGCGCCAAGCCATAAAACGTTCGGCGTTTGCAGATAACGAACCCATCAATGCTTCAGTGCCGTCTGAAATGACCAAGACTTCATTGTATTGAAACACATCGGGGATCTGCTCTTTGTAAGTCTCAAGCTGGTCGTAGGCTTTCCAGATGTCCGCATTGAGATCCGCAGGGTTTTTCAACTCCAGCAACACCAGCGGCAGACCGTTTACAAAGAGAATGATGTCCGGGCGGCGAGTATATTTTGGGCCCTTGATGGAAAATTGATTAATTGCCAGCCATTCATTCAAATTACTCCCTCTCCCTCCGGGAGAGGGATGGTGTGAGGGGAAATCTGATGGACTATCCCAATCAACCAACCGCACAAAATCCC
>JABFRC010000042.1 GCA_013141375.1 Methylococcaceae bacterium
GCCAGATTGCGTACTTCTCCTGCGACAACGGCAAAACCACGGCCTTGATTACCGGCACGGGCAGCTTCTACGGCCGCATTAAGCGCCAAAATATTGGTTTGGAAGGCAATGCCGTCAATGACAGCAATAATATCCGCTACCTTGCGTGAAGAAGTATGGATGGATGCCATGGTGTCGACCACTTGAGTCACTACATTCACACCTTTACCGGCCGTATCGCTGGCCTTGATCGCTAGCTCATTAGCATGTTGGGCGTTTTCGGTATTGTGCCGCACCGCAGCAGTTAGCTCCTGCATGCTAGCAGCAGTTTGTTCCAAACTGGAGGCCTGTTCTTCGGTACGATGCGAGAGGTCATTATTGCCTGCGGCAATTTCTTTGGCGGCGGTGCTGATGGTTTCGCTGGCTTCTTTAATTTGCCCAATAATCTGTTTAAGTTTTTCTACCGTAGTATTGGTGTCATCTTTAAGTTGACCGAAGGTTCCCGAATAGTCATTGGCGATGGTTTCGGTCAAATCGCCACGGGCAATGGCTTCAAGTACACGCACGACTTCGTTCAGGCCGGTAGAACTGGTGTCCATGAGTTTATTGATGCCCTGAGCCAGTTGCAGATAAAAGCCTTCTTTGCCTGCCTCATTGATGCGCTGCATGAAGTCACCCAGCACTGCGCCATCTACCACCTTAGCGACTTCTTGCTCGATAGCCACTTCATCGGTTCTATCTTTCCACTCCACCACAGAGCCTATTCTCTGGCCCTTATTGTTATTGATGGCGTTGGCAATCAAGCTAAAAGTACGTCCGCTTACGCTAATTTGACTGCGATACGTTGAACTTAATTTTGCTAACAGGGCTTGCTGATGGGCAGGGTTTTTGTGAAAGGAGTCCATGTTGACGCCCAATAATTTTTCGGTGGAAAAGCTGGGCAATACTTTACGCAAATCCGCTTCGGCGTGTTTCAACATGCTAAGTGCAGAGGGATTGATGTAGATAATGTTGCGCTCATTGTCCGCAACCATCACGTTGGTTGATACGCTATCCAGTGCGATTTTGATACGCATAAACTCGTCCCGCTCCTTGTGCTCCCGGGTTTGACGAGCCAGCAATTGCTGTTGCATAAAGCGTAAATTGGCCAAAATGCTTCGATCATCGCCAGCATTGACCACAATTGCATTATCCAGTTTGCCACGCGCAATTATCGCAAGTAGATCAGCAACCACTTTGGGTTCTGCGCCCAATTGCTGACCAAGATTACGTATAAACATCAAGCCAAAAAATAGCGACGACGCGATGCCGAGCAAAATTGCGGTAAGTTCGATCACAAATGTCAGCTCAAAATCCGTACTGGCTTTTTCATATTCTTGCTTAGCTACATCGGCCTGTAACTGCTTTAAGCTATCCATGACTACCATAAACTGATTAAGTTTTGGCTCCAGATCATTGACCAGAAACTTATCCGTATCGCTATAACGGCCCTGACTATGCAGCTGTGTGGCGACTAATAAGCCGTTTTTTTCAACGTCTTCCAATAACAACGAAAACTTGTCCGCCAGGATTTTTT
The DNA here is from genome assembly GCA_013141375.1 of Methylococcaceae bacterium. Taxonomy (GTDB): domain Bacteria; phylum Pseudomonadota; class Gammaproteobacteria; order Methylococcales; family Methylomonadaceae; genus JABFRC01. The sequence continues at coordinate 1,556 of JABFRC010000042.1, forward strand.
CATCAGGCGTTAAGTAGGTGGTTAAGTAGGCATTCCAAAGTGAAGTGATGCCAGCAAGATTTTTATCAATGGCATCGGCAGGATTGATAGCCTGCTGGCTCTCGCTTTGCCTGCTCGCCAGATATAACTGACGAACACTGTCATTGACCAAATCCATGATTTCGGCCAATTGAATGGCTGGAATGGTGCGATCCAGATAGACAGTGCGCAAGCCTGCGTTGGAATCATTCATTCCCTTCAAACCGAAAGCGCCAATAATGATGAGAACAACCGACAATAAGCCGATCAGCGACAATAAACGGGCTTTGATGGTGAGTGCGTTAAACATGATGAGTGCCCCAATGTATTAAATAATCGATGGTGGCAAGTGATAATCGTCCACCGGTTGATTGTAAAAAATCGTAATTATTCAGCGCGACCTAGAACGGCCAGTCGCAGCAATTGCCGAGCTGAATAGCTAGGAAAAATCTACTTATTTTTTGGGGGTGTCGATGGGTGGCGAAAGGCAAAGTTTGGGTGATCCATCAATCACGGCTGTCGCCACATCGACGATTTTTATGCGATGCGAACGGGCATACTCACGAAGGAGTTCAAAGGCAATTACTCGACTGACTTGATGGCGCTCCATCAATAAGCCGATTGCAATATCGATATCACGATTTTTGCTCAGCGCACTATTGAGATTATCAATGGTTTGAACGGCTTTGAATTGTTGATCGGCACGAAGTAAGGCAACCTCAATGGCGGGGACTATTCGGGAAATTTCGAGCGGTTTGATGAGATAACCCAGCGCACCGACTTCTGCTGCCGACTTGACCATCTCTTCATCGCAATACGCGGATAGGAAAACAAAAGGGATCATTTGTTCATTGAGCAGCTTGGCTAATTCGAGACCACTCATGCTGGGCATACGAATATCGAGTAGTGCCAAATCAGGCGTTATCTGGCTGCATATTGTTAAGGCATCCGGGCCATTGTCGGCTTGCAAAACCAAATAACCAAGTTGTTGCAAACCCATGGTGATGGTTGCCAGCACCAATAAATCATCATCGACAACGAGAATCTTGGTCATAAGCTCATGCCTTCTATTTCAATAGATTGAAATGTGAGTAGCGAAGCGTACTCTGCTTGATGTGGCAAGGTATTGACTGAGATCAAACACGATTTGATCCAGCTTACGCCAGCAAGCAAATGGAGGATTGGGAAATCGAGATGAAAAAACATGTGCAGAAACCCCTTGGCTTGTTTATTTATGCAACAGGGGTCGGGTTGCATCTAAGATTGTTCACGGCTAATGATAGCCATAAATCAGAAAATTGCCCATCATCAAATAATAATTAGATGAAGACCCTCCATTAAAGATTTATTTGGGTACTATCGATATCACTGGACATTCCAGCGATAACCGGGCGATGACGGTGTCTTCTTGGTGTGTTAGCGATAAGTGCGCGCCGGTTTTTGGCAGCATTGATCTAACTAGGGTTAAGCCGACACCCAAGCCCTGGCCATGCTCGAAACTAGGGAAGCCGGCTGGTGTTTTATGCTGGTTTTCAATGTTTAACAAGGCCGAATGCTCGTCGAAGCTAAGTGTGACCGCAACCGTTTTTGAGAATTCGTCGTTATTGTGTTTGATGGCATTGATGATCAGTTCGTTGATGACCAGTGCAATCGGAACGGCGTAGGCAGTTGGCAATATGGCTCGTTTTTGATCAGTCATGGTCAAGTCAATATTGATATGTTCAGAGCCAAACACTTCCAGACATTTGCAAATTTCGGTGGTGATATCGCACAAATAGGAGTTGCTTTGATTTTGCGCGCCTTGCACACCATATACGACGGCGATTGAGGCGATTTTTGCCGCAATATCCTGAATCAGCACCTGCTCATTAGGATTTTTATAGGCTTGCAGACCCAGTAGGCCGACCATGCCTTGCAAGTGGTTTTTAATACGATGGTGGACTTCCCGAATTAAGATGTCTCGTTGCTGTTCCAACTCTTGCAGACGCAATTTCTCGGCTTGTATGCGCTGGGTAATGTCTCGGGTATATGAAAAATATTGTTCTTTGTCAGACAAATAGGCGACGCTAACTTCGACATCCACCAATCTGCCACTCTTCGCTTGCATGATGGTTTCAAAGCGATCAAAGCTCTCCGTGGTTATTTTGTGCAAATGTATTGCCGTCTGCTCGGGGTTTTCAAGGTATTCAACGTCATTGACGCACATGTTCAGCATTTCAGCTTTCGTGTAACCGAGCATCTGGCAGAATGAAGAGTTGGCATCTACAAAGCGGCCATTTAAATCGACAAAATTAAAGCCTTCAATAGAAATATCCAGCATCATACGGCTCATCTGTTCGCTTTTTCTGAGCTCAATTTCTGTTTGTTTAATATGCGTAATATCCTTAACAAGCACGAAAAACCCTTTGACCGAACCTTGATCAATATCAGGGATGTAAGAGGCTAAGGTGTAATGTACTTTGCCTTTGGGGTCGGTGATGGCGCGTTCAAAGACTTGCGGTTCGCCGCTCAACACCTTTTCAATATAAGGAAGGTTGAGTTGATATAAGTGCTCGCCAATTACATCACGAATATGTTTGCCCTTGATACTGATCGGGTCGATGCCGAACATTTCAATGTAAGCCTTGTTACCAAACTCGTTGATTAAATCCGCGTTCCAATAGCCAATCAGAGCAGGCATATTGTTGAGGACAAGATTTAATCGACGTTCGCTTTTAAGCAATGAAGTTTCGGTTTCAATGCGTTCAGAAATGTTATTGTGAATAACGATAACGTGTCTGGCACCCAGATAATCCAAGGGTACTACATGCATTTGGAACCACAGGTTTTCGGTCAAACTGTGACATGGATATTGACTGATGAATTCATCATTGACGCCGGAAATAACATCGTTAATGCCTTGGAGGATCGGGTTGGTGTCTGGGCTATGAGTAATCCGAGCTTCATTGCAATAATCTAGGTAGCTGAGTCCAACTCCGTAGTTAGCAATACTTAATTGGTTGCTATCTGCAAAGTGTTTCCATGCTTGATTCACATAGATGATGGTGCCGGAGTTATCCAGAATCGTCAGCGGTGATGGCAAGGCTTCAAGTGCTGCACCCGGCAAATTTAAAGGCATATCAGCATCCCCACAAAGTTGTGGTCATCAAACAATCTCAAAAGAAAAAACCACGGCAATTATCGTCATCGACACCAAGCCCACTATAAAAATGATTTCCGCCCAGCGTTCAAGATTGGCAGTCGAACGATCAAGGCGGATTGATAAAAATGACAGTAAGGCGCTGACGGTAAATAACACACTATCGACAGCTAGGGCTTTATCGATCAGGTAACTTACCATATCAGATGGCTGGCTTTTGACGATACTGATTACCATGATGCATACCCCAACCATCGTCGCGGAATTGGGCAGAATGTGATGAGAGAGATCGTTGTTGGTGTTTTTCATGCCACGTTATTTAAGAGGACTCAAGGTCTTTATGTTATTACCAATTAAGGGATTGTCAGCACGAAATGTATCGATGGTTTAAAAATTAACAAAAACAGAAAGCATCCCCAAATGATGCATGGTGGCGTTAATGTGGTTTTTGTCTTCGATGTATTGATTTAAATAACCTAGCTCAGTTCTGACATGTGGATTAAAGGTCCAGCCTAAACCAGCGAAGGCGCGGTTTTGATCGAATCCGGATTTGCCGCCCCAATTGGTAGTATTCACTCTGTAAAAGGCTTCATCCCAGGTGATAAAACTCAGTCGATCCTCGAAAGCAAACGGATGCATAAACTTAATCATTTGCCGCGGCCTTTCTCGCAGCTGCGAGCCCAGTCCGAAATTGGTTTCCCACATTGTTCTGAAGGTAAAAGTACCAATTTCAGTAGGCAGCACATAGCGAAATGCCGGCCAAATGTCCTGCTGGGAGATTTGCGGTTTACCGATATTTTGCGTCGGTAACCAGGTGTAACCCGCCCAAATGGTTGCGCGGTCGCTCAGTGAATAGCCAACTGCCGTGCGCACCATGCCTTGGTACCAATGATCCCAATTGCCATCGAATCGACTTTGTCCTTCCAGCCAGACGCGGGCTTTTTCAAGCGAAGGGTCGATCACTTTTAAACTGCCTTCGCCCACCACTTGCATCCAGGCACCGCTATCTTCTGCCAGTTCACCCGCATGAACGGCTGGCAAACATAATATCGATAGAAGAATGATGGCTTTGGCTTGAATGTGTTTAAGGAATTTGTGTGTCATCACAGTGCCCATAAATTAAATAATAAGAGGAAGTGTTCGGCTGATTAACTTGCAGGATTAACGATTTTGTTTTTAAACCCGGAAATGGTGTTTTTGATTTTTGTCCATTCCCCCTCAAAGCCGGATGTACCCACCGATTGTTTTAACGCATCAATTCCGTCGTAGAGCAATTCATAATCCTTTTTGGTGCCATAACCCAAGGCTTCAGCGACTTTAACGTCCTGATTGGCGTCATTCACTAACTGGGAAATCTTGTCTTTGGTTTCCTGTTTTGATAAGTCTTCTTTATGTTCGATCTGGAAGGCTTCGTTAAGTTTATCTTCCGCGCGGATAATAGAGAGCGGCGTGATATCGCGTTCGTAAATCAAGGTATCCAACGCTTTAATTAATTCATTTTTGGCTTCCGACAGTTTGCCTGCGTCAATTAACGGCACTGCTCTATCGATAGCCGCGGGATAGGTTCCCAGCGGTAATGAGATGACGGTCATACGTATTTCATCCACCAAGCTTTCGATAATCGGGCGGGCTTCCTGATAATGTTTGTCATCAATTAAATCGCCTAGTTTTTCCTCCAGCTTTTTGATGGTTTTTAAATCAGTAGGGCCTTCCAATACCTGAACTTGCACATCAATCGGTACCACGTTTAAGGTGGCGTCGCGTGCCAGCAATAAATGTAAATTGCCTGATGCCACTTGTAATGCGGCCAAGGCTTGAATAGGTTGGTTGTTGCTTAATGCTCTTAAGGCGGTTTGGGTTGAATTTGCTGCATCGGCCGCTTCTTTGGCGATTTGTTTTCCGGTTGAAAAATCCTTAATACTGGTCGTTAAGTTATGACTGATTGCACTTGTCGGGGTATTGGCAGCTACGGCAGCATGCGTAGTTAATGGCATTGATAACATCAATGGAATCACGGCGACGCCAATTGCAGTGTTTAAGGTTAATTTGTTCTTGTTCATGGTGGTTTCCTTTTTAAAAGACAATAAGAATCTAACGAGCAACGTGATTGTTGCCCGGTGGCATTACAAAAATGATTGATTAAACGGTGGCTAGTCGCTTGTTAACTGCTGTTTCCAGTCACTCCACAGGCCTTATTCTGGCGCACTGAAATGTTTCGGTTGACCGTGCTTTCGCAGCTCTTCAAGCTTGGACATCTGTTTTGGGGTGAGGACATTTTGCAGTTGAGATTTAGTTTCCTCATGTAAGGCTTTTGATTTTAATTTTTGCGCTTCCAAAATGGATTCGACTTTAATTCTTTGCTCGTCGTTTAATTCCAGTTTTTTGGTCAATTGTTCGAACTTTAGCTCTGTCACTGTCTGTTGTGGGCTAGCCAACGCGCTTAATGGCACGTTTAATATCAATATCGCAGTTAATAATTCTTTGTTCATCTGTTTAGCACCTCAGTTTCAAAAATGTTTTTAACCAGAAAGAAGTTTTTTCTGTTCATTCCCATTAACAACAAAGCAACTACCAGGCCAACATCGGCTTTCTTATTAAAATCAAGGGGGCTGGTCAGGGATGCTTAAAATTCACTCGCCTTGTTTGGTGGAAATGAACCTGAAAGGGCTTATTTTTCGGTGCAAAACAACCGGACGCTTGGCGGGTTCATCCCCGCTTGCATTAGTGCGAGTCATAAGGTCACGTTTAAAATCGATTATCATGATGGACTTGATTGAAATCAGGCGCATCAAGCGACCAGTGAGTTAATCATCAACAAAAACCCATAGAGGCAGAGAAAATGGCTAAAGAAAAAGCGCAAGAAATCAATTGGCTGCCCGATGTGGAAGAACATGATTACCCGGCGGCTGAATCCTATTTATCGATTATTTATCAGGAAGACAAGGTCGTCGATATGATTGCTCGTTTGAGAAAAGCCCGGATTGTGCAATTTAAAGCCAAGGATATTTTCAGGGCATCGCAGCTTTCATTATTGGGAGTGAGCAATTCACACGTTGATAAAGACAGGGACAAGATTCGTAAAGGCAAAAGCCTTTCGCCATTACTACTGGTGCGCGATGAACAGCATAGCAAGGTAGTGATTGCTGATGGCTATCACCGTTTATGTGCGATTTATGATTTCAATGAAGATGCGTTTATTCAATGCAAGATTATTTAGGCGTTAAGGAGCAGTTGTTTTCGCTTGTTAAACGTTTATCGGCCGGTGATGTTGTTGCCGGGCTATCGGTTGCCTTTATTTTGCTTCCTGAGGCGGTGGCTTATGCTGCGATTGCACATCTTTCTATACAAGCGGCGGTAACGGCGGCGTTAGTGGGTTTGATCTGTTACGCGTGTATCGGCAAAAGCCATTTTGCCATCGTTGCACCGACCTCATCGGCCGCAGCGCTGCTGGCGGCAGTCGTTTTATCATTACACCCGCTCGATGCCAAGGTCGCCGAAGCCTTGGGCGTGGCGTTGGTGATATTGACCGGATGCGGCTTAATCCTCTTTGCCAAAGTAGGGCTCGGGCGGTTGTCGGCCTTTGTTTCTCGGCCGGTATTGCATGGATTTTCGTTTGCATTGGCGCTGACCATCATCATTAAACAATTGCCGATTGTGCTGGGTATCAACGCCAGTTCGACCGGACCGGTACAGCTTATTTTCGAGATATTTCAGCATAGCCGGCAATGGGCGTTATGGAGCACTGCATTGGGTGGCAGTGCCTTGGCCTTGCTTTGGATATTAAAGCGCTGGCCCGCAGTACCGGGGGCTTTTGTCGTGTTGGCATTGGGTATTTTATTCAGCCACACCGTTAATCTTGCCGATTATCAAATTGCAGTGGTAGGCGAAGTGCAGTTCAAACCGCTGGATTTGGAATGGCCGCAACTGCCGCTCGATAAGTGGCTAAACCTGGCCGAATTAGCTTGCGGCTTATTGGTGATTATCGTCGCTGAGTCCTGGGGCAGTATTCGCAGCCTGTCGCTTATTCATGGCCATATGGTTGAGCCCAATCGTGAGCTGATGGCGTTGGGAGCCGCTAATCTGGTTTCCGGCTTACTTCACGGTATGCCCGTCGGTGCCGGGTTTTCAGCCAGTTCGGCCAATGAAGTTGCTGGCGCACAAACCAAGTTGGCCGGTGTGTTTGCCGCCTTGGTATTGCTGCTAATGGTGATCTTTGGCAAAGACTGGATTGCACTCATTCCTGAACCAATCGTTGCCGCTGCTGTCATCAATGCCTTAAGTCATGCGCTAAATCCCAAAGCCTTGTTGTATCTCTGGCGAATGGACCGCGACCAATATCTGGCACTGGCCGCAATTATCGCGGTACTTGCTTTTGGAGTTTTGCACGGCATGTTAATCGCAATCGGTTTATCCATCGCCGCGGCGATACGCTCCTTTAGTTTGCCTGTGGTCAGAGAATTGGCTGAGCTTGGGCATTCGCGCGATTATGTCGACCGAGAAAATCATCCCGATGCGATCACGCATCCGCATCTGCTTATTCTTCGCCCCGAAGAGCCGCTGTTTTTTGCCAGCGTTGAAGGTATTTTGGCTGAAGTCCAGCATCGCTTGTTGAGTGGTGATGATGTACAGATTCTTATCATTAGCCTTGAACAAAGTGCCAACCTGGATAGTACAGCGGCTGAATGCCTGATTGAACTTGCCGATGAGCTTAAGCGGCAAAATAAAGTGTTGTTATTGGCGCGCGTTAAAGACCGAATCAGGCGGCTGTTGTTAAAACTGGCCGGCGAGCAGTTTGACGCTAAGCTGTTTTGGAGTGTGGAAGATGCCGTCATTGGCGCTCAACGATTGCGTCGAGCGAGTGTCTCTACAAAAACAAAATCGTAACTTGCATTCAAGTAAATTAGATTATTTCACTATGAAAAACACTGAGATCAGGAAGTTCTCTGTTGAGGCTGCCTCAAAAAAATGTACTTCAACTGTTCGACCAAATCGCCTCTCAGCGCAATCAACAGCCTTTTATAAATCACTATTGTTACGTCGTTCCTTTATCCATAACTGTAACTGCTCAGTAACCCAATCACCGGCATCCAAGGGCAAATCATGGCCCGCCGAGGGATGGCGTTTCAGCGGCAAGCGCCAGTGCTGTTGAATCGAATCACTGCAAGCGGGTGACACCAGTCGATCACCCACGCTGTTCAATAATAAAACCGGAGCGCAAGGTGCCGCATTTTGGGGCCGATAACACGCGGCCGCTTGCAGTTGACGAAAAAGCGTTGTCATCAACATCGGCTGTTGCCTATCAATCTCCGCCCAGTTCTGGGCTATTTGCGTTTGCTCGACTTCACTGCGATTACTGATCAGTTTGACAATACCCAGCTCACGCTCGATTATCTGCTGACTGCCCAATAGACGGCAAATGGTTCCAATATTTTGCCAGCGCAAGCGCTGATAAAACGGACTGAGACTGGCAAAACTGCTGTTGATCAACACACCTGATCCCATGTCATTGGGATACTGCTGCATCCATTGCCATGCCACCATGCCACCTAACGATAGCCCAAGCAAGTTTGGCGGAGTTTCCAGCATGCCTTGTTCCAGCGCATGCTGACGGACAAAATCGACGATGGCTTCGATGCGATTTGGACTCGTTTGTTGCGATAGTCGCCCGCTTCCCGGTAAATCTAGGGTGTAAATCTGCGCCAGAGGAAATGCTCTTTGCATCTGAGGAATAAATTCGCCCCAATGCGCAGATTGCCGTCCCAAGCCACGCAACAACAACCAGTTTTGTGATCCAGACTCATTCATACCAAAACGCCATGGCTTGTTGTCGTTTGGATTCACGGTCTTCTGTATTCAAATGCGCCCAGGATTTTGGAAACAGTGCAGCACGAAATAAAAAATCAAATAAAATTAAATGCCGCCGCAGAATACGTTGCTGGCGATGTGGCAAAACCGGGTGAAAAAGTCCATGACGCAAAAACAGGTGCGTCGGATTTTTACGCAGCCAAAGCCATGAACCCATTTCCAAAGTCAGTGGCATAAACAGCGCCTCCGATTTGCCTTGCCGGCGAAATTCGTCATACAAGTAATCCCACAAATCCCCGCTGATGACATATTCCTGACTCATCGGTTCGATTTTATAAAAATGATGCGGATAGCAACGGTCAAACAACTGCTTCAGCGCGTAAGCTTCCGGCAACGAGTCAAACGGCTTCTTGCAAGAGGCATAGGGAAACCACACCCGATCATGAATGCCAAAACCGGAATGCAAATCCACGGCAATCACCAATGGCGAGCTGGCAAATTGGTCGCGCATCACCCGACATAAGGCCCGGGCTTCCTTTTCCATAAGCAATTGATCGCCACGATACCACGGCAAATGCGGGCTGATGTGATGGCCGCTGTAGAGTTTTATTTTACCCACTCCATCAATTGGTGCATTGCGCATCAAGTCAACGCCATTGCCGTTACAACGAGTGCCACGGAATACACCGACCGGATTGACAATAGGCATAAACACCAAGCGCACCTTGTCCAGCCGTGCAGCAAACTCTTCATCCCAGGTCATCAATTCGACAATGGTTTGCAAGTAGGCCAGCAATACTTCGGTACCAATTTTTTCCAGACCATGCACTCCGCCGAAATAGGCGATCACCGGTGCATCGGGTTTTTGCGTGCCTAAGCTCAGACAATGAATTGGAAACAATTGCCCCTGATAATCAATGTGCTCAACCACTTCAACCCGAGCCAGCACACCCAGTTTCTCGATAATCGCAAGCAAATGCTCAAGCTCAACAAAGTGGCTTGGAGGGATCATCCCATCCATGGCATCAGTCCTTTTATGAGTCTAACTTGAGCGGCTTGTCGATATAACGCTGACGTTTTTTAGGCGCGATCTTGTCAATCTCAACCATGATTAAGCTGTCGATACAGTTGTTGAAATCAGGATCGATATTGAAGTCGATAAAATGACAGCCTTTGTCCACACACAACTCGACATATTGTTTGTAAAGCGTGGGCACTCTGACGCCGAGTTTTTTCAACTCACTATTGAGCACTTTAAAGCTGACCGAGTATTCATCATTAAATGCTTCATTGGCAAAGAGCTGACTCTGTTCGGATATCACAAACGGCATGCGCGCTTTCGCAGATGTCAACGGCTCGCCAAACTGCTGGCGATAAAAGCCGATGATCATTTCCTTGGCGTATTGCGGATAGGCATTACTTAAACTGACGGGGCCGAACAAATATTTAATATCCGGTTGCTCCCTCAAATACGCACCAATGCCGTACCACAAATAATCCAAACTATGCTGACCCCAATAGCGTGGCTGCACAAAGCTGCGACCCAACTCGATGCTATTGGGTAAATAACTGGCAAAGTCACCTTTCAGATCGAACAAACTATGCGTGTAAAAACCTTCAAGTCCATAGTCCGCCATGATTTGAGGGCCTTCGCCCACCCGATATGCGCCGACGATTTCCAGGTCCACATCATCCCAAAGCACGATGTGACTGTAATAGACATCGAATCTGTCCAGATCCAACGCCAGTCCGGTGCCTTCTTCAACCGTGCGAAAAGTCAATTCGCGCAGACGGGCGATTTCCTGCATCACCGGACAATCGTCCGCAAAACGATAAAGAAATATTTTTTTGCCATCGCGAGTCTCGCCCAGCAGACGTGATTGATACAGCGCCTTTTTTACCGCTTTGGCATCGGCCGGATGTACCACAGTAGCGACCGTATCAAACAATGGCGTTTTATGCTTCTTGCCCAGATTCAACACATGCTTGCGGAAGCGCTTGCACAACTGCTTGTTGCTTTCTTCGGCTTGCTCGATAGCACTATAAGGAATAGGCGCACCGACCTGAAACTTGATGGTCTGGTTCTTTTTGTTGAACATTTCCTTGACCAACAACATGGTGCCCAGCGGCTTGTAAATGGTCGACATACTGTAAAACAATGCAGAATTCTTGGCCTTGATATGAATGGGCAGCACAGAACATTGTGCCTTTTTGGCCAGTTTTAAAAAGCCACTTTGCCAGTCGCCGTCGCGAACACCTTTAGGCGTAATGCGTGACACCTCGCCCGCAGGAAAAATGATAATGGCCTCTTCATTTTCCAAGGCATCCAGCATCACTTTGTAAGTTTCTTTCAGGCCTTTTTTGTCCGTCAACACATCAACCGGCAGAAATACCGATTGCAGCGGCTGCATGTTGGATAACACCCGATTGGCCACAATGCGCACGTCGGGCCTGACCGAACGAATCAATTTGACCAAAGCCAAACCATCCAGCGTGCCGATAGGATGGTTGGCCACGATCAGCAAACGACCTTCGGACGGAATGTTGTTGTAAGAATCGTTATCGACTTGATAATTGAACTTGAAATAGCTCAGCAACTTGTCCAAAAAAGCAAAGCCGCGCAAATGCTGGTTTTTACGGATTATGTCGTTGAAGTCGTCTTCGTGGATCAGCTTTTTTAAGGCATTTACCGCAATAGCATTGTTTTTGCCTAATTTAAAATCGGGGTAAGTGTCTTGCAGTATGCGTTTGGTATCGATCATCACAGATCCTAGCGATATAGGGAATGACGGCGATTCTAGGCAGAAAATGTGTCAGTAATATGAAAATATCAGCCATAGGAGTGTCCGTCCCCCTTTCCCATATGC
>JABFRC010000281.1 GCA_013141375.1 Methylococcaceae bacterium
CGGCTACTAGGTTGCCGATACCCACAGCTGTTAAATCACGATCAAGATTGGAATGACGTTTATAAGGATCTAATTTATCGACGGCAATCGCACTGAGCAGGCTTTCTAAACTACCGACCAAACTGATCGCAACCACAGCTTCCCAGAATTCCAGGCTGGCAATCTTGGAAAAATCAGGAAAGTAAAAACTGGACATGAAGTTTTCAGAAATCGCCACTAAAAATGTGGGTCCAACGGTTGCTTCGTGATGCGATAAAAAGTGCGCATCGGGCAAGAATAGATACATGTGTTCATGATCCAGATCGAAATATCTGGCTAATGCAATGCCCGACAACACGACTACTAACGGTGCAGGAATCATTTTCACTATTGGATTTTTAATGACCGACCAGAGTATCAAAATAGCCAAACCGGTAAAGCCGATAATGGCAATTTCCGGGTTGAGATTTATCAAACTGTGCGGAATCTGCGCGATGGTCGACAGCAGGCTGCTGCCTTTTTCCGGAGCAACGCCAAGCACAACGTGTATCTGCTTGGCCATAATAATGATGCCGATGGCCGCGAGCATGCCATGAACAACGGAGGCCGGAAAAAATGAACTCAATCGCCCGGCTTTAAACAAACCCAATAATATCTGGATAAAACTTGCCACCACAATCGCAGCCAGTGCATAGCGATAACCTGCCATCGCATCGCCTTCACCCAGCTCTTGTACCGCTCCTAATACCACAACAATCAAGCCGGCGGCAGGGCCATTGATGGTCATGAAGGAGCCATTGATACGTGATACCAGTACCCCGCCAATAATCGCGGTGATAATGCCGGCTGAAGGCGGGAAGCCAGAAGCCATTGAAATACCCAAACATAATGGCAAGGCAATCAAAAAAACCAAAAAGCCGGACAGTAAGTCTTTGCGCCAGTTTTCTTTGAAACCGGCAATGCCGGTCTTAGGTACATCAGCTAATAACGTTGTACTCACAATCATTCCTCATAAGTAAAAGTGACAATACTTATGAGTTAGCCATAACTGTGCCAACCCCCTCAATTACTGATATCCAATTGTTTTATAGTGCTTTTTAATTTTCAACACATATCCACGGATACCCTACCCCCCTCAATCGGTGCATATCAACCTGTTAATATGGTGGATATGCACCGATTACCAAGCCAAACCTCCAAATTACCCGCTCATTATTTTGGTAGCCATTAAATTATCTTGCCGACCACCTTAGCTTGTATAATTAGCCACCTGTTTCTGCTTGGCTTGCCGAGTGGTAACCACTTTTTATCAAACCTCTGAAGAGAACTTTATGGCGTTGTACTGTGGAATTGTGGGTTTACCCAATGTCGGTAAATCAACCTTATTTAATGCATTAACCCGCGCCAAAATCGCGGCCGAAAACTACCCGTTCTGCACAATCGACCCTAACGTTGGCGTAGTCCCCGTACCTGATCCGCGCATGGATGAGCTGGCTGTAATAGTTAAACCCGAACGCATATTACCAACCACTATCGAATTCGTAGATATTGCCGGCCTTGTTGCCGGTGCATCTAAAGGCGAAGGTTTAGGCAACCAGTTTTTAGGCAATATTCGTGAAACCGATGCCATTGCTCATGTGGTGCGTTGTTTTCAGGATGACAACGTCATTCACGTCGCGGGAAAAATTGACCCCATCAATGACATCGAAGTGATCAACACCGAACTGGCTTTAGCCGACATGGCTTCTGTGGAGCGCGCGTTGCTCAAAACCAGCAAAGGCGCAAAATCCGGCAACAAAGACGACGTAGCGAAAAAACTGGTACTCGAAAAAGTATTAATACAACTCGATACCGGTGCACCTGCGCGTACCTTGGGTTTAACTGACGATGAAAAAGCGTTGATCAAAGATCTTTGCCTGCTCACCATCAAACCCACCATGTACATTGCCAACGTTCAGGACGATGGTTTTGAAAATAATCCACTACTCGATCGAGTTAGAGAGTTTGCCGCCCAGGAAGGCGCGATGGTAGTCCCCATTTGCGCGGCCATTGAAGCGGAAATATCCCAACTCGATGAAGATGAAAAACAAGAATTCCTTGATGACCTCGGATTGGAAGAACCCGGCCTTAATCGTGTCGTCAGAGCCGGATACAAGCTATTGAACTTGGCGACTTACTTCACTGCCGGCGTCAAAGAAGTCAGGGCCTGGACCATCTCCATCGGCGCAACAGCCCCACAAGCTGCCGGCGTTATTCACACTGACTTCGAAAAAGGCTTTATTCGCGCCGAAGTCATTGCTTATCAAGACTTTATTGCTTACAAAGGCGAACAAGGTGCCAAAGATGCCGGTAAATGGCGTTTAGAAGGCAAAGATTACATCGTCAAAGACGGCGATGTGATGCATTTTAGATTCAACGTTTGACAAAGACAGGGCGCATCACTAAAATGCGCCCTCTTCATTACCAGTCAAAAGGCGATATAGCTCAGTTGGTTAGAGCACGGGATTCATAACCCCGGGGTCGGTGGTTCAAGTCCACCTATCGCCACCAGCAAAATCAAGCACTTAGGTTAAAACCAAGTGCTTTTTTTATGTCTAAAATAAAATTTGTCGCACTTTTGGCGCACTTTCAAAAAAACACCCGCAACACTTGCCGAATTTTTAGGCAATTGAGCCAAGGCACTGGTGCTGATACTGATGCC
>JABFRC010000073.1 GCA_013141375.1 Methylococcaceae bacterium
ATGTCAGGCAGACGACCGATGCCATTGGCCAGGCGTTGCATAAAACCACTGGCAGAAAATGCCTCGTTATCACTCCAGCTAGTGGTGTCGCCGGTGAGTGAATCTACTGAGATATATCCGATGTGACGCTCAATAGTAAATTCCAAGCCACGATATATCAGTGTTGTTGACTCGGCTTTATTAGCTCTCAGATGACCCACAGCGCCCGCAATACCCTCCTGGGCTTTATCCCTTTCGACAATGAGTTGCCCGTCTACGGTGACAGGCGAGAAGCCACGTTTGTCCAGGGGATGCTGGTTAGCGGTAGCAATTAGCGCCTTAATCGTTGCCAGATAACGCGGGCCGTAGCCATCGGCATAGGCTTGAGCGTCACGCGCCTTGCGGGTCATGGCTAACACTTCATCCGCATGACCGGCTTGCAACTGTTCCAAACGGCGGACATTGTTACGACATTTGGTTTCTTCCAATATCAACGGGTCACCCGATGCGGCGGCTTTCATATCGGCGGCATTAGCAGCTTCGCCTTCTATGTCATCAATCTCGTTGAGGGTGCCGTCATAGTTGCGTAGTTGCTCTATTCCTCGGGCTTTGTGTTCCAGAATCTGCCAGCGGCGGGTATCGTAAGTTTGTTCGGTCGCGTAACGACCGATAAACACCGCAAAGTTTTCTGGATCACGGGCATAGAGTGCATTGCCGCGTCGAATAATCCGCCCCTCGCGTTGCTCTAAATCACTTGGACGCCAAGGGGCATCAATGTGATGCAAACCTACCAATAATTTTTGAACGTTAGTGCCGGCCCCCATCTTTTGGGTGGAGCCTAATGTGAAGCGGACTTCGCCTAAGTTGATGGCCTTAAACAGTTTGTCCTTGGCGGTGGGCGTCGAATAGTCATGAATAAAGGCAATCTCACGCTCTGGTATCCCCTTCCCCATCAGCTTGGCTTTGATGTCGTCATACACCGAGAATTTGGTCGAGCCGGATACGCCCGCAATGTCTTCACGGGTATAGAACTCAAAACCTTCGGTTTCGACATCGTGCTCGTTGTTGTATTCGTCAATTTGCGCTTGCTCGATTTCTCTAGCGGTTTCGCGTTTGTCGATCCAGTCTTGACGCCGGTCATCCGCTATCAATAGGCGGTTGGCCGCTTCTTTGGCATCTTGTCGGGTACGAGAGTCTTTAACCACTTGTACGCCCGATGCCGCGTCATAGACGTCAAAGCGTTTCGCGTCCTTCTCGCCGCGTTGCACAATGAAGTAAGGTAAATCCTCATGGCCGTCTAAGGTGTGCAGCGTGCCACGCTTCATGTCGATAGCGCCTGCATCGTCACGAATGTAAATACGTCGGTCTTTAGATGAGTAACTGTGTCGGGCAGACAAGGGAATAGACATATCGCAGAACACCAACTGCGTGCCTTTGTCGCTACCCCACTGGTGATAGACGTTGATCATGTTAGACACGGCCAGGTTGATCTTGGAGCCCGCAAAGTCGGGCGCATCCGGCTCAATCAAGCGATAATCCAAACCGACTTTGTTGGCCTCGCCGGTCAGTGACAGGGCATTGACCTTACCCTTGGTGGCTCGGGTCAATTCACGCAGACGGCCAAAGCGGCCAAGAATGGATTCAGGATGGACGTTAACACTGGGCGTCAACGCCATTTCGACAATCTTTAGCCTGGCATCTTCCTCAGTGTCTAGGTGCCCAAGTATGTGGTCGCCTACTTTGGCGACAAACTTGCCAGTCTCCTCGTTTTTACTGATTGAGACGTCGTTTGACAGATCCGCCAGGAATTTAATGTTGCCGTCTGCGTCCGTGTCAGCCGTAGGTACACCCATTCGACTTGATACCAAGGGCGAGCGCTTGGCCACCACCAACACAGGCTTGCCGCCCACCAGCTTAGGCACGGGGAAGCGTTTGCCTTGGCTTTCTTCTTGGGCTTTTAAATCATCCAGGGTGATGGTATCGGCAAACAAGTTGTACAGGCCCATCAATGCAGGCAAGTTAGTGAACTTGGCGAAACGTGTGGACTGACGATAACCGCTACCGGAGGGCGCAACTTCGTAAACGTTTTCTACGCTGCCAAACTGTTTGGCCCAGGCATCAAACACATGCAGTCCTTCTTGTTTCAGCAAGGGGTACTGCATATACCGCTGCACGTTGTACATCTCGACCAGGGAGTTTGAGACCGGTGTACCGGTGGCGGTAATGAAGGGTGTTTTGTCGCCGAAGGTATCAAACAGCCAGCGCGTTTTGACGAACATATCAAACGCTTTGGCAGAGCCATTGGGATTACCCATGCCGGGGTTGCGATCCATGGTCGAGTTGTAACTGAGGTTTTTAAACTCGTGCATTTCATCGACAAACAGGGCATCAATACCCAGTTCGTCGAAAGTCACGACCTTACTGCGCTTACCAATGGACGCCAGCTTGTCTTTCATCTTGGCTTCAAGCCGGGAGCGAATCCCCTCCATGTCGCGGATGATATTGCGGTCGCCGCGTTCGCGCTTCATCAGCTCGATGGCATCGCCTATTTCATCAAGCTGCTCTTGCAATACCGCTTTCTCTGTTGCTTCAGGCAGGCCGATTCGTTTGAGTGACGAATGCCCCACTACCACGGCATCCCAGTCGCCGGTGATAATCTTTGAAAACAGACGCTCTCGATTGTCCTTA
>JABFRC010000179.1 GCA_013141375.1 Methylococcaceae bacterium
GTACATAACCCAGCCACTCAACACCGCTGTCTTTATAAGCATCATAGGGCGAAAGTTTGGCATGGTTCACAGCGCCAACCCCGCTTCCAATCCCATCAGCTCCTCATCAAGCGCAGCAATATCACTCAAAATGTCTTCTACATTCCGTAACTTTTCCGGCTGGTAAAACACCTTATTGAAGTTTATCTCCACGCCTACGACGTTGTCCAAATAGGCAAACGGCTTGCTGATGTATTTGGCCATAAAGGCTTCAATAGCAGCCTGATTGTCTGCTTCATCCCGGTGAAACGGGATAATCTCGTAATCTTTTTGATAATCCGGCGTAAGTTCCACGCTGATTTCAATGCGCTGCGGTTGAGTTTTACTGGCGTTTTTCAGCGCGGATTTTACGACGATTTTGCCGCAGCCTAAGCCTTCGACAGGCTCAGGGCGAACGGATTTTTGAGGTTCCTTAATCAAGGTTTCTTGCTCGTTATCAAACCAATAGCGCCCATCGCTGGTGGTAACGACCAACTGCTGTTCTTTGTAATCCAGGCTGGCTATAAAGGGTTTAATGTCTTGTTCAAAATAGTCGGCAAGCGAGCTGTAATGCTGTGGATCAAAAGTGCTAATCGTGAATTCGGTGATGTCACGCTCGCCGTTGCTCAATTTTGTGGGTGTCAGTTTTTCGCTGGTTTTGCTTGCCGGTAGTTGCGCGGCAAAACTGTTGCCCTGTTCATCCACATTGGTGAGCATGATGGCTTGTTTGTTGAAGTAGAAATACTCTTTATCAAACACTTTGGCATAGTCATTATCTTGATACGTGGTGAGTGTGTCGACGATCTCCAGGCGACTGGCGGCATCGACTTCTTTGCGCTTGGAGCCTTTGCTCTTTTTCAGCGGTTTGAATTTTTCACTGGCGTTAATCAGCATCACTTTGTCTTTATGGTGCGGCTGTTTATTTTTATTGAGTATCCATAAATAGGTGTAAATGCCGGTGTTAAAGAATTCGTCGGTTGGCAGTTGGATGACCGCTTCAACGATGTCACTGTCCAGCATCCATTTGCGGATATTGCTTTCAGCCGATCCGGCATCGCCGCTAAACAGCGTGGAACCATTGTGTACCACCACACCCATGCCGACGCTATCCAGCTTGGAAATAAGGTGCTGCATAAATAACAGCTGCCCGTCTGAGATTGATGGCAGGAATTTAAAACGGCCGGTTTTGTCGTGGGTGATGTCTTTTTCGTAGCCTTTCCAGCTGACCCCATACGGCGGATTGGCAATGACCACATCAAATTCTTCGTTATAAAACTTGTCGTCGACCAGGGTGTTGCCGTGTTCTATTTTGGAATCGGGGCGAAAGCGACTTTCAATTTTAGCCAGTGCGTAAAGCGCGTCGTTCCAATCTTGACCGAAGGTTTGTGTGAGGCGTTTGAACTTTTGGTTGATACGATCTTCGACCCCAAACAGCATGTTGCCGCCGCCGCAGGTACAGTCGTAAATTTTTAACAGCGTGTCGGATTCTTCAATCTTGGAAGCGATGATTTCGGCAATCAGCGCAATCACGTCGTCGGGGGTGAATTGTTCCCCGGCAGTTTCAGCGGAAATGTCCGCCCATTTGCGTTTGATGTGTTCTTCAAGCGTGGTGATTTCAGAGTTGTTGAAGGGCTTAAGATCAATCTCCGCCCAAAGCTTGGTATAGCCCAACAACACTTTCTTGGCTTTAAGCTTGGTGACCACACCTTTAATGTCGAGGAATTTTTCGCCTTCGGAGGCTTCCACGCCGAGCAGGTCTTTAGTTTCGCCGTCAAAGCCTTTTAGGTACGCGTCAAAATCAATCTCGAAGGATTTATCATTTTTGCAGATGTCGGTTAACGACTGATTTTTTTCAAAAATGAAAATGTTATAGCCCTGACCTTTGTCGCGGATCATGTCGTAAAGGTCATCTTTAGCTATGCCGTTAAATGCGGCTTCACCAATATCGGCTTTAAGCTCATCAAACATACGGATGAGGCGGCTTTCAATCATTGCCAAGGCAAAAAACGGCATCATAAAAGAAGGCCATTCGGATTCTTTAATGCCGCTGCCACGTAACAAGTCAGCCGTTGCCCAGATTTTTGATTCGTATTGGAGGATGTCCATTCTGTGTTTAGTTCCAGTTTTGGTGATTTATATTAGCGAGTTGGATGGCTAGCTTTTGGGTTGGTTCCATCAGGATTTTTGATTAAACAATACTAAAGCGGCTTCATACTCAGCCTTAATATCAAACCCAACTTCTTGACCGGGTGCCACTTGTTGCAATGCGGCATACATGATGCACACCACATTAAGCCCGTTGTAATTCCCTGTATGGATCTGACGAATTATTCACATCCAGTCCGCTTTGCCCGAGCGTTGCGGTTTCAAGTGCAACACCTTTAATTTGGGGCTTTTGTCGTTTGTTTAAATTCACCTATTATTATCAATAACAGGGCAGTAATTTCATATACTCCATTCTTCTTTGTGGCAGTCACACTTTTTCTTCGGTAATACTAATGCATCCTTGACCTGTATTACATCTACATCACCTGCGGCAGCCCAATTTAGAACTTTTTCATCGCACTTCCCCATAGGAAATCCCCTTAGTTCTGGCCAAATTGCAGGAGTAACAGAAAATTTTCTATATGGCTTACTAGTGCGCATTCTTATCCGGATAACATCACCAAAATTTACAATGAATATTACGGGGATAACTGGATTACTCCAACAATCTCCTGTGTTTCCCTGAATTAGAATACAAGCTCCACTACCTAATTCTGCAGCACGGCGTATACACGTTAAAAGTGCATCCGTTTGTAAGGGATGCTTTAGCTTTTTGTTTAATACATCAAAATTGGCCAATACTTTATTTAAAAACTGACTTGTAAACTCCAAATCAGAAATGATGTCATTTTGATTAGCAAAGATTGAATTAATTTTATCTGTTAAATCTGATCTATCTGTAAATCGCAAAAATTCAGTTCTTACTTTATAAGACTTATCAGTTAGCCCGATTTTAAGTTGTTCTTGAGTAGGTTTAAAATCTTTACGTGCGATTACTGCCAATCTTACTGAGACATTTTTATCAGCCAACGCGCGTTCTATCAATGTTGGATTAAGTGAAATTTTTTCATTTGAAATTAATTGCCTTCTTACCTCATAAAATTTACTAGAAAAAGCCTTCTCAAGTTGAGCGTCATTTAAATTGTTAAATTTACTAAGACAAGACACTATTAACTCTGGACTTCCAGTCTTTAATGAATCATCTAATTGCTTAGAAGTTACCTCACACTCGTCACGCTCAAGATAGGCAATTCGAACAGAATAATCTGGATCAGCCAATCCACAAGCAATCTGTTCTGAACTTAGTCTCTCTGGATAATATTTTACAGCTAGGTTTCTGATGTTATTGTCGCTGTGGTTCAACGCATATTTTTGTATGATTTTTTGAGCACTATTCCGGAGTAAGCCTGTGAAAAAAGAACCAACTTCATGAAAATCGCTTTTTAATCCATGTTCAAATTGTTCCGTGGTGAATATAAAGTCCCCTCTGTTTAAAAACGCCATCTTGACTTTAAGTTCTTCGTCTGTAATTCCACGCTCAATTTGTGCTGGAGTAAGCTTAATGTCAGTTCGAGAAGCAATGGCGATTCTCACATCAGGGTTCTTATCAATTAAACACCGTTCGACTTGAGAAGGCGTAAGTTTAAATTGCCGCCTGTTTATTATTGCAACCCGAACTGAATAGTCTTGATCATTTAAGGCATCCTCAATCTGGAACTCAGTTAATTCTGGAATATATCTTACTGATAGTGTCTTATTTCCTGCTTCAGAATCGGTAAGACCAACCTGCATAAACATTAAAAAATTACGATCTAAAATATTTAATTTTCCTTCCTTACCATTCCAATCATCCGCGTCTGGAAACGGGGATTGTTTTTGGATAATTAATGGCCATTCCTTTGAGAATTTAGCATTTAATTCTAAGAATATTTCTTGTCCTTGCGGAACGTCAGCCTCAGGATAAATAGCATTCGTTGGGCACTCAGGTTGACAGAGTGAACAATCGATACATTCAACTGGATTGATTACAAGATAATATGGGCCTTCATGAAAACAACTAACCGGACATACGTCAACGCAATCAGTGAATTTACACTTGATGCAGTTTTCAGTAACAACATAAGTCATAAAATAATAAGCCTGTAAAATTGCCTCTAAAAATGAGTGTGTATCAAAGCCTATCTCACACAAGAAGGAATGGTATCGATAGCTTTAATATTGCCCTTGGATTAAATAGGCAATCGCCAAAATGACTTTGCTAACAATAATTGCTCATTTCTTATCGCCGAAATCGTATGTTCATGCGTAACGATTGTATCGAACTTATCAATAATTGCTTGTTGCTCATCTAGTGATGGTATCGGTATAACTATTTCCTTAAGTTTGCTGATACTGATATTGCCAGACAAATCTCTTCGTGCATTTTCAAAAACCAACGCCCTTCCTATTTCGGAGTTTAAAAATGTATATAAAACCCGTGGGTCGATTATGTTGGTATTTATTAAGCGTAAAGCGATGCACGCACTACCAATTGTCCATCGGCTATCATAGGATTCGGATAAGACTGGGGGTACGATTGCAACTCTGCCCCAATCTTTTATCGCTATGATTAAATCATGCCCGTTTAAATAAAATCTTTTTGGGGATTTATCGATAGTTGGAAATTGAGGCTCTTGATTTGGTTGTGAATATCCATAAGGCAAAAATTTCGATGGCGACAAACCAAGGGCATGAATAGTTTTATCGTCAGGGTTTAATACTACAGGCGAATGGAAGGTAACTAGTTCAATTAATGGTTTTCGATTCGGATAATTTGAAATTACCAGGCTATCCGGGGCTTTACAATGCTTCGTGTCGTTTAAGTAGAGTTCGTTATCCATATTTCCTTTCACAGTTCTGATTTGTATTTGTTTAGTCGAAATTACCGTTTTGTTACACTGAGCTCCCTGCCTTGGAAATCTTTAATACACTTTTATCAAACATTGTCATTTGCTGAAAAGCATATGTTTGGCAGGGACAATCGCCCAGTGGCGCCATCTTTTTTCAATCTTTTCGTAAAAGTTCCATACCCTGGCTTTCTCTTCCATTTCATAAGCTGGATCAGGAATATTGATATCTTCGAATTCATGCAATTTATCAAGTTCTGCCAAGTTTGCTATCAACCAACCAAACTCAAGACGTTCAAGTTCCAGATTTGGGTCGTTACAAAGATCATCAAGACCGAAGTGTTTCTTATTTGATGTTTTAGCATTCCATTCAACAAAAGTTTCGGCATTTTTCGAAATAATTGTGAATTCACCCAGTTCAGGATGTCCACCATGCCAGTCCACAAGCATTTCTGGAATTTTTTGTTTACGTAACCCTTTTCGCAACAACTGTAATTCTTCAGGCGTGGGGCAAGGCTTTAAATTTTCTATGTGATGACAAACTTCATTTTGTTGATGAGCCATAATGTTTCCTGTATTAGTTTTGTGTCCAAGTGTAGTGTAGATTCGCCGGGATTTAATTAACGAAATATTGCATCAATATCTTTCCACATCGGCGGAATTTAACGCCATTGTTCCAGCTTGTATAATGGCCTTCCGTTGTTTTCTTTTGATTGAACCTGATCGATCATCGAATGGGAAAGTGCCATTACATCATTTGGAAATAATTATTCTGTATTCTTTTTAAGAATAGATATCCGGTCTTTCAAGCTGAATTGCACCACCTGCTACCGGCAGAAATATCCAGGATTGCAGCACAGGTTGATTTGAAGCAGTTTCAATTGCTGTGCGATAGGCTGCCAATTGTGATCCGTATTCCAAAGCCAAGTTTCCCCAATTCTCAGGCGCCAGTTGGCTTGATTTATGATCGATCAGTATCCAACCTTCATGGGTATCTAATATCAGATCTAGTCGACCGTTGAGAACTTGTCCCGACTCTAAAATCTGCTGCACAGGATACTCAGCAATTGGATTTGCCTCAGGCCAGCGCTTGGCAATCCAGTCATGCAACGCCTGCGTTTGATTAACAATACTGGTTGCTGTAATGCAATCTGCTACACCAAATCCTTGCAAAATCCTTTCGACTTCGTTGATTTCAACCACTTGCTTTAGATCAGTGAAGGATAACGCCAAGCACGCATGAATGGCATTTCCGAGTTGAGTCATATCGCTACCTGATTTCACTGGCATCCTTTCCCCAATGAGACACTTCTCCAATATACTGCAAGCAAGAGGTTGTCCACTGGATGGACTAAAATTCAGTGGCAGAGGTTGTGATGAAAATTTATCAGACGTAAACCAATAAAGTGGTGCGGTAGATTGATTCAGGCAGTCTGCCGGATCATCGACGGAGTCCAATGACCAACGCTCAGATTTGATGGCGTCCCCATTCGGCAACGTGATTTCTTGCTGCCCCTCCCCTTGTAACAACCAAGGCGCTTCCACTGAATCCAACCACTCACCGGTAAGTTTACGACTGGAGCGAACCAATACGAGTAAATCTCGCGCCCGAGTCATACTGACATAGAGCAAGCGCTTGGATTCTTCGATAGCTGAGTTGCGGAAGGCTTGTGCTATCGGTGTTAAAGCAATAGTATCAGCCAAAGCGACTTTTTTTTGCGCACCGAACGGCCACGGCCAGTATCGAATAAAACGACCATCCAGCGGCGAATCCACATTAAATGATGCGCTAGGTTGCGCTGTGATTGACCAGAGCCGATCCTTGATGTTTGCCGATAGATCGGTAAGAATCACCACTGGCCATTCTAACCCCTTGGCCGCATGGTGGGTCATGACCTTGACGGCATCGATCGCAGGCTCTGCTAACATATCCTTACCCTCGTTCGCCATTTCCCCAAACCAAAGGATCAGTCCGGAAATGGAAGCAGCATGCTGACCGCTTTCGCACATGTCTTCATATTGGCTGGCAAGGTTCAATAAAGCTTCTAAATTAGCTAGCCGCTGCCGAGTTTTATTTGCTTCAAGTGACCAACAGACAATTTTTGCCGGTACGTCGCATGTTGCAATCACGGTTTGCAAGGCCTCTCGTGGTGCCAAGAGCGGTAAATTGGCACGCAATTCTGATAAATGTGCTACCAAAGGATGAGCGTTTTGTTGATCGTTATCGATTGCCAGCCACTGATCAGAAGCACCACCTGCTTGCAAGTAACGCAGCCGATCGACTAACCATTGCTCCGGTTCAGCGCCGTCGGCGAGCGAGACAATTTCGGCAGTGGCGATGGTATCACTGGGATCATTAAGCCGACGTAAGCAAGCCATAGCCAATACCGCTTCCGGCGTACACAACAATCCCGGCTGTGCGGTTGCACTGGGAATACCTTGCATTCTCAATGCGGTTGCGATCGCTTTAACACCATCATTTGAGCGGGACAAAATGGCAATATCTCCTAAACGCACTTGACGAGTAGCTGTCTGGCCTTTATCCAGAACTTGATAGCCAGAATCGATCAATTGCCTGATACCCGATGCTAAAGCAGTGTTTTCCTGGCCAGCGTTCTTGCCTACTAAAATCCAGTTAATCAAGGACGCGTCGGGAAGTTGATCTTTCCGCGTAGGCTGTAATTCCACTTCGGTACTGGGCAGTGTGTTGGAAAAAGCCTCTCCAAAAACCGAATTTATTACCCTAACCAGTTCTTCTCGTGAGCGCCAGGACGAAGACAATACCTCCTTGTTACCTCCTAGTTCTGGTAATGCCTCTAGTATGGCCTGCATCAGTTGGGTATCACTACCACGAAAACCGTAAATGGCTTGTTTGATATCGCCGACCCAATACACTTGTTTGGCGAAGCCAGCCAGTTTAAGGAACAAGGTCAGTTGAATTGGACTGGTATCTTGAAATTCATCAACCATCAAAAGATCAAGTTCATCGGTCAATACCTCGACTACAGAAGGATGATCCAATAATTTAAGCAATTGATGTTCTTGATCAGCAAAGTCGAGTACGCCAAGTTCACGTTTACTTTCTGCATAAACAGCCAACACTTTAGCAGCCAGTTCAAATATCTGTTGCAGATATTGATTAATGTCCGTATGTAAACCAGCATGTTCAGCTACCCGACCAGCGATTGAGGCAATAGGCTCGACCTCGGGTTTGAGTGCGGTTTCCGGAAAGCTTTTGGACAGCTTGACCCAATCCCCCCAGTGACTCTCCCCCTTACTCAGGGCATGGTCAAAATGCCGTAACTGGTTCAGATAGTCCTTGGTGTTCTTTTTGCCACCTGTTGAAGCAACTTGCTCAATGGCAGGCAAAACAGTCTTAATGGCCTCGTGTAACTGAGCCGATAAGTCATGCTTTGTGGCCTTTGGAAAATAACTAAGTAAATCTTGGGCATTGTTGGTGGCAAAACCAACCAACTTGTCCAAAGTAATGTCATTGGTTCGAATCTGTTTTACCAGTTCCTCTAAAGCACTTTTCCAGTCATCTTCAAGACCCAGACGACGCGTTAAACTAAGTAAAGCCGCCATAGATGCTCTCCCAAGTACCGCATCAATAGCCTTGTGGAGTAAGTCGCTGGCTTGCGACTCATCCAAAACTTGTTGATCTGTAGCCATACCGGCTTCAAAAGCAAAACGTTCGATCAGTTGTCCGCAAACGCTGTTGACCGTGCCTATCCGTGCTTGGCCCATGGTATTAGCCAAGGCAAAATCGCCTTGTCCCAATAAATGCCCCCTAACTCGTTCACGTAATTCAGCAGCGGCTTTCTTGGTGAAGGTGGTAGCAATGATGCCTGAAGAACGTACCTGTTGATTGCTAAGTTCACGGTGCAAGATTTCGGTGAGTCGGTGCGTTTTACCACTACCGGCACCGGCGCTGATGAATGTAATAGCGGCGTTTAATGTCTGCGTCATGGACTTACTCCCAGCCGGCCAATGTCCGGTAATCGTTATAGGCTTCGTTCAGGTATTCTGGCTCCATCGCGGAATCAGGCGGAATGGATGCTGACGTTGCCTCAATACTTTCCAGTGCCACTTCAAATCTGCCGACTTCTATTTGCGCCTTGCGCCATTTCCAGCTTTCCAGAAAGCGAAACCAAAGCTGTGGGGTATTTTCCCCATTAGCTGAAGCAATAACCTCGGCGCTGGGGAACGCCCGATCATCGCTTGCAAACAGTCTGGCCTTATCTATTACGTAATACGCCACGGAGGGCCAAGCGCTACTTTTCTGCCGGAGGAGTTCGGCATAAATGGCTAATTGCAGATGGCTATTGTGTTTAAGCTTTTCAGGAAATTTTCTCACCCCAGACCATTTCATATCGACGATAACCTGTCCTCCAAATGGATTCTGCATCACCAGATCAACAGACCCAACGAGCTGCCCTCCAGTAAAATGACCTGAAATGGCCATCTCAGGAGTAACAGCGACCATACCAGCAAGAGCAACCTGTTGTCGAAGCGTTTGCATGGATTGGTGCAATCTATAGTGAAAGCTTTGCAGATCCGCCCCACGACCCGACATTCGTAGCGTCGCGCCTTCTTCATCTACTAATTGTTCGAATGTTGTTGCGAACCACCTATCGAAGTCGACGTCGCTCATCGACAAGGCATCAGGGCGTTGATAATAAAGCTCTACCAGACCATGGGCGAGATTACCCAGCATGCGAAAATCGCCACCTAGACCAATGATGTTGGAAGGGCGTAGCTGTGCCGGATATTTCAACAGCCACTGGCAAGGGTTGAACAACAGCAATTCCAGACTGGAAAACGACTCTTTGGTGCTTAGCGGCACCGAGACCGCATCAGGTAATTGCAACCAGCGTTTCCTAACTGGTAACGGGAGCTGTGTGATCGACTGAGTTAAGGACGAACTTTCAGTCAGTAAGTGTTCCAGTGATTCAATCTCGGGATTAGTTACCACGGCTTCGATCATTTGCCACAAGGGATGCACTTCTTCACCGGGCGGGGGTAATACCAGCACAAGCTGTTGCCGTGCAGCCAATACCGGACGTAACCATTCAAGTGCAGTCTGTGATAGACGAATATCATTACTGGGTAACTGGACACCCGCCTCATATAAGATGCAGAGTTCACTCTTTGACCAAGGGTAGACGTTCGGTAAATTTGGCGTTGTTAATTGCCACCAGAAGACTCGATCGATACATCTAATTGCTGCACCTGGATGTGTGATCGCCAAATGGGCACCGACTTCTGGAACTAGCAACGGGTTGTCCGACCCACTGGCAGTCGCCTGAGTAACAAGTTTTTGTAGTTGACTGTGACGTATCGTCGCTATGCCTTGGCTTTGCAAGGCAATCAATGATGCTAGGCAGGCATTGCATTGCGTATAACCAACTTTGAATGCGATGCGCTGAGCAATATCTTCGACCGCTAATCGTAAACGAAAGAACTCAACCAGAACTCGCACGCGATCAATAACCGCTACTATCGGTGCGCCCTCATCTTGTCCAAAGCGTAGATGTTCAACCCATATGCGGATTTGCTCACGTACTTTAGGAGCCTGTTCTGAACCATAATGCTGATCAATGTCCGTCAGAATCTTTTCCCAGCGTTTACCGCCTATACCCGGTGCATCTGCCACTTTTGCAGCCAGTTGCCGACGGGCGAACCCAGGCAGCGGTGAAATGGGATGGGTCAGGAATTGTACTAAGGCATTGAAATTGAGAGGAGTCCAGAGCAGCTCAAGAGCTAAGGGCAATAACTGCAGGGTAGGACGAAAAGTATTGGTTTCGCGAAATCCTTGACGAGGATGGCCGGCGCTGGACAAGTGCGCGTCTAATCGTGTGCTATCGGCAGATGACACCAATAAAGCGGGCGTCGAGTTATTGAGTTGCCTGGCCAGCCAACTGGCTGCCAAGGCACGAGTTTCGCTTCGTGCCACGAGGACTGAGCCATCAGTTTGCCAAGTTAGTCGGTCAAAAGGTTGGCCTTGCGCCGCCAAAGACAATTGGTGTTGTAATTGACCTAGAAAGCTTGTGCTTTCAGCATTAGCTATACAATCAATGAACTTGACCGGTAATCTTCCTAAAACCGCCTGCCAGCGTGCTGGAAAAGACCCGATAGGATCGAGCAATAGAAGCTCGGTAATTGGTGGTTGACGTTTTTCTAGTTCAATAAGTACATGAGCCAAGCGCTGACCCAGTGAAGGTGCCACACGCTGGCTAGCCAAATACTCTACGTCGGCTAAATCACTTAGGTGCTTACTAGATGTGTAAAAAGCCTGTCCATTCCAGCCATTAAGATACCAAAGATCTCGCCAACCCAGTAATGTGGAGGCTGTACCCAGCGCATCGGTTACAAAACTGGCATGATAAAACCTTGACGCCGAATCGGCGCTCGCCAAACAATCGCGATATTGCACGATCCGTTCGGCCTGCGATGGTTGATCCGCAAGAAGACCAAGTTGTGTTTCCAATATTGCAAGTAAACCCTTCGGACCCACTGTGATTTCGCCCAACGTATTTGAGGGTGGTATAGCGCGTTGGCCATCGAGATAAAGTCCTAAGGTGATGATCTGTTTTGACATCATACGATTCCTAAGCTTGAGTACATAGCTGTTTTTCCATGAATTTAGAGCCTATTGGCCGTGATTTTCCCGAATAATTTAGTACATCAAAGCTCTTATAAGTCAGCACAACTAGCCAGAACACCATTGTAATAATTAAAATTTTCCAATGATGCCACATCACTGTGTGCCAGCCCTGGCTTCAAGGAATAACTCCATCGGCTCTTGCAGATAGGTTCAGCAGCTCACAACCAGTGTGTTTTAAACAACGTGCATAGACTATATATTTCAGACAATACGAAACATCATCAAAATGATTATGTTAATATACATAATCTAAAAGATGATGTCTAATAATTTTAATGTGTAGGTTATACTCTTTAATCTAAGGGGAATGCCGTGTATCTAGACTTATTAAATAATCTGAATCAAGCCCAACGTGAAAGACTGGCGTTTATCGAATTTCGCTTGTGGTTTTTAGGCGATCTCCGTCGCCCTGATATTATTGACCGCTTCGGTATTGCTCCAGCGGTAGCGACACGGGACATTAGTGCTTATCGGGAAATCGCGCCAGAAAACATTGGTTTCGATGGTAAACGTAAGTTATATATTCCTACATCCAATTTCCAACCAATCTTCGATCACGAACCTGATCGTGTGTTATCCGCCTTGTCCAGAGGATTTGGAGAAGGCCTTGGTAAAGCATCCTCCGGATATTTACTCTGTGGATTTCCGCTTCGACTGAATCAACCGGCATTACCGGTATTGTCAACCATTACCCGCGCAATTCATCAACATTCTGCGGTGCGCCTTAAATACTATTCTTTGAATAGTGGTTTGTCTGAACGAATCGTTGTACCTGGTGCGTTGGTTGATAGTGGTCTACGATGGCACGCCCGTGTTTACGATCGGAATTCACAAGAGTTCAGGGATTTGGTTATAACCCGCATGGAAAATCCTGTGTTGCTAGATGGTGTTGATATCGACTCTCATGAACAGATTGATAAGGATATTCAATGGAATCGTATTGTGACTCTTGAACTAGTACCTCATCCCAATCAACCACGACCGGAAATCGTCGCACGAGATTTTGGCATGAAAGATAATCGGCTAGTTCTCAATGTCAGAGCCGCCATTGCTGGCTATGTATTACAACAATGGAACGTGGATTGCAGCACTGAACATCATCTAGATCCAACATGTTACCGGCTTTGGTTGAAAGACTCACTAGTGTTGTATGGGGTTGAGAACGCAATTTTGGCGCCAGGTTATATAAAGCCGATATAGTTGAAGGATGCTTCGGTTGCCATCATTGCAACTCCGGTTATTTGTGCTTCATTTGCAATCTTATTTATATATAGGCCATCCATTTTTCTATGATCACTACAATCACAAAATGTATTGGTAGCCTTTCTTCTCCTTAATGACTCTTATCTTTTCACCGGCGATTACTGCGTCCTCCTCAGAATCAAACCAATCCTTTCGCACGGTACCAGGCGAACCCGCCCTGCCCCATTCACGAACTAGAGACCAATCATCAAGTAGACCAGGAACAACAAACATCTGATAAAACCGATGCATATTTTTATCGTCATCGTGCCGTACTAAATAAATGTGCTTCATGGCTTGCCTCAACTATCTGCCAGTCATTTTAATAAGTGCTACTTATTGGGCCGCATACTTATAGAGTGTTGTTCGTGAAACCCCGTAACGTT
>JABFRC010000103.1 GCA_013141375.1 Methylococcaceae bacterium
TGCCTGGGCATCTTCCTTCCAATCGGCCTCGTCGAAATCAACCGCCAGAAAATAACAACTGTCGTCAGCCAGCAACGGATAAACACCAATTGTATGCTCACCGGAAAGATGGCTATAAATGACCGCATCGGACAAGACACTCAGTTGCCGAACACTACAATCCGAGCATTTGATACGAGGCTTGTGACAGACACCGGGCCGCCATTCATTCGCGCATGCTGGCGAGTAGCCAGATTTACCGGTGGCCTTGCTTTCCCAGCGAACGGAATACACGTCGGTCCTGCCGCGAAACAATCGGCGAAATAACGCCACTTTTTCGATGGTTGAAAGTGCTGATAATTCTGGCTCGATTGGATCAATTTTTGGTGGTGGCTCAGGCAGTAATTTCCACTCGATGTTATGAGCTTCGAGTAAAGCAATCAGCCTTGCGTTTTCAGCATGGAGATCGGCTAAAAGCGCATTGCTAGTCATCAATGCCATATTCGGATAGCAATATTGCCATATCTTCGCCAACACCCCAGCCGACGTTCTGGCCTTGCAGCGCAACTTGCTCGAGTCTGTCTATAAACGCTGGGCGTTTACTTTCCGGCAATGCCATGACATATTTCAACGCTTGTTCGAACATTCGCACCAAGGCATCAAAATACCCTTCATCATCCATGCCGCAGTAACCCAGGAAAACAAATACTTCTTCGCAATAGAAAATTGACAGTTCAGCCAGTCCTTCAGATTGACCAACCGCCTTTTTGTAATCGGTAACCGCTTTCTTCGCTTTGGCCACTGAAATAGGTTGATTGCGCATGACATCAGGACATATCCAGCGAGAAATGATGGCTTTATAAGGCTTAAGAATATCCTCGCCTAAACCAAACCGTGTATGCAGAAACGTTTGATTATCTTTATTTGCCGCGTACAGATCTTGTATCAGACCGATCAGCCCTGCTTGATCAACGTCAATCAATTTGGATTTAACGTTGCTCCAGGTTACTTTGGATTTTTTCTGGTTTGTAGTCATTTTATTGTAAGTTGGTTTCATTTGGGTTCGTTCTAGCAGCCCCAGAATCACAAGTTTTAAAATCAGCTATAGGATTATCCACCTCAGCAATTCTGAGCCACGGTATCACTGCCACCGAAATGCTCGACTTTTCCCGAACGCTAACACTGCCCCATCTGCATACATCAATGTTAAATAAATCTTACCTGTCGTGAAAACGATATGAACAGAAATGTCTTCCATTCAAAAAATGCAGGTAATACAACCAAGGGATTCAATAATTCGAAAACTTCATTCCAAGTTTCAGCTCTAGTGCGATGAGATAAGTTTACGTCTCTACCGTATCATCTCGCGAAGCATAAGCTTCGTCATCATCCAATCGGAATTTAGACTGCCTGACTAACACGATTTTGAGTAACTTTGCAAAAGTTGGACCTATCCTAGGATCTTCTTGGCATAGGTTTGATGTTT
The DNA here is from genome assembly GCA_013141375.1 of Methylococcaceae bacterium. Taxonomy (GTDB): domain Bacteria; phylum Pseudomonadota; class Gammaproteobacteria; order Methylococcales; family Methylomonadaceae; genus JABFRC01. The sequence goes on from JABFRC010000103.1 coordinate 1,466, forward strand.
AAGATAAGCGTAAGTCAACGGAACGAACTACTCTTGAGCCCAAAACGTGCTCAGTCCAGCAATTGCTTGAGCTCGTAGCTAGTGCTGCGACCGCCCGCTGCTGATTTTGTTAATAAACCATACTCCACCAATTCATTGATATCCCGTAGCGCGGTGTCCGCTGAACACTTGGCAATTGCAGCCCATTTGCTGCTGGTGAGCTTGCCATCAAATCCGTCGAGCAGTTTGTTGAGCAATTTGACCTGTCGCTGGTTCATCGGCGTACCGGCAACATGCTGCCAGAATCGGGCCTTGGCTAGTACGGTATCCAGCGTGTGTTGTGCCTCATCAACCGAGCGATGCAGGGTGGCCAAAAACCAGGCCAGCCAATCGGTGACATCGAGCGTGCCTTTCTGAGTCCGCTCCAACATGTCGTAGTAGGTCTTGCGTTCCCGCTGAATCTGCGCGGACAGACTGTAAAACCGCTGAGGCATGCCATCGGCGCGTGCTAGTAGCAAATCGCCTATTGCGCGAGCAATACGGCCATTACCATCATCAAAAGGATGCAAGGTAACAAACCATAAATGCCCCAGACCCGCCTTGATGAGTGGTGCATAAGTCGAGGTATCATTGACCCAGTCGAGGAAGACGCTTGTTTCATCTTGCAGATGATCGGCAGGAGGCGCCTCAAAATGTACTTTTTGGCGGCCAATTGGACCGGAGACAACTTGCATTGGGCCGTTGGCGTCGTCACGCCAGTCACCCACGTTAATTTTGGAAAGACCGGAATAGCCGGTTGGAAACAAGGCAGCATGCCAGCCGAACAAACGCTCCTTTGTGACGGGGGCATCGCAGTTGGCAGTGGCGTCGAGAACCATCTCGACCACGCCTTCGACATGCCGATCTACTGGCGCCAATGCACCAATGTCCACGCCAAGGCGACGGGCAATCGATGAACGCACCGATTCGACATTGAGAAGTGCGCCTTCAATTTCGCTGGTTTTGACCACATCTTCGGTAAGTGTAGCCAGGCTGGCTTGGTCACGCAAGGCCATACCAACATCAGCTAAGCGTCCCATCAGCATACCTTGTGCACGACTGACTTCGGTTAAAGCCGGTGCGAGTTTCGCCAAATCGTAACGCCACTTGGGCCAGTCGGCGACTTGCCAGATATAAGTATTATTTCCGCTATTCATGCGGAGATTATGGACAGCATTCTCCGCAAAGGCAAGCATTCACCGCATATTTAGCGGTTTATAAGCTGGTTAATCTCCGCAGTAATCCAGATGCGAACTACGGATAAGTTACGAGATTGGGGAATGAACGGCCTGTCATGTCATCCCTCCAAGGCAATTTCGTTTGCCCCTAACATCAAAATCCCCATCATATAAATCGCATATCGAAATCCGAATGAGCCCACACCCTTCTCATTGACGATTGTCATTCGTAAGGAACCATAATCATCGCCTTGTTTTCGAATACTTCCGACTAGTCTGATCTGATTTTCAGGGATAGTTAACGCTTTGGCCCAATTTTGAATTTGTTCTTCCGCAGGTAAACACTCTTGTCTGGTCTGTGATTTTAATCGGCAATGTAAGCGCTTTTTAGGGAGGCCAAGCGCCAAGATAAATTCTTTGAATTGCTCGGCATCGGCTTGCGTTTTCATTCTCAGATGGGAGCGATGAGCAATGTTGTTTTGAAGAAAATAGCGCACGGCCCATTGAACAAGGGGGGCTTGGCTAGTTCGCAGTTGCTGTAAACCTTTGAATACGAGTTGAGTATCCTTGATATCGGATCGCTTATGCGGCCGATACATGCATCTTGGTGGCTGTAGCACTTCACGCGCTTGAAAACTTTGTTTTTTCTCTGCATCTTGCAAGCCATACCATTGCGGCCGTATATGCCTGGGCGCACCCTTATTCGTTTTCATATTGGCCAACAATGCCGCCGCGTCAAGCCAGCCTTGGATATCCGATTCCGAATAGCCCGTTCTATCCGCCCAATACTGACTATTTTTATCATTGGTATTCGAATATTCAATCAGTTGATGGAGGATAGATAATGATGGCTCCCTCTGGCACTCTGGATAGATAATTTGCAATAATTCAGGTGGCCAGTCGATTGGCACATCTTGTTTTATCAACGCATATTTGGTTGCGAATGCTTGCTGTGGAAACACCCGATCTCTTAAGCGCTTTTTAGCAATTGCCAAAATTGACCAACCTGTATAATTGCGTTGTTTCATTTTATACAGCGCCTCGCGACCAATGCCGCTAAGCACCACCACTGTCGGCACCTGTAGTTGAGATTCATGGGCTTTATTAAGAAAATCACATAAGGCGTAATCACAAAGATGAATATAGCTTTTCAAGGTAATTTCCGGGTTTGCATGACCTAACAGTGCAGCACTGACTTGGTAAAGATGCTTACGCGATGAACGGCGGCTATTAAGGCCAAACAACTGATTTTCCTCCTCCGTATTAAACTCTTGATTTGGCTGATTGAACGCCAGCGCAGGCCACTCAACATGCATCAGTTTGAATAGCAGATTATTAGCGAAACTGTGTCGTAAATGGTGGTAACGTACGGTTTGATCACCCGTTATGGCACGCAACACCGTTTGAATGACCGGAAAAACCAACAACTCGTCGATCAATTGCTGACCATCATGGTCGTGACTGAACAAAAAACTACTATCCGTTTCGAAGCCATCCAAGGCCTGTTCCAAACGCCGGTATTCGATCCATTGCATTAACTCACGAAACTCCACTCCAGATAGCAAGGGTTTCAACAGAATTTGCCGAGTTGAATGGGTAGATTTTACGGTTTTGTAGGCGTTGGCCCGCACCAGTAAAACCGGGTATGCTCCCAGCTGGATATCGCACAACCGGATTTTATGCGCTTCTGTTCGTCGTAAACCACAGCGATACCCTAGGATCGTTATCAACCTTCTGACGGTAACGAAACGGGGCTGAGAAGCATCCACTCGATTTAATTCAGTAAGCGTTGCCTGGAAGCCAGTTTCATTAATGTAATTGGCATCGACACTGGAACCAGAATTTGTAACGCCGGTTAATTCGCTAAATTTTATTTCGTCGGGGTACCCACACTTTAACAAATAATATTGAAACTCTTTGATCCGTCCTGCCTTGTAGGCTTTTGCTTTGATGGTTTTACTGCTATCAACCAAATCTTGATAGATTTCAAGTAACTCATCACCTTCCAACAGCATTGGATCTTGATTGCCGAGTATGTTGACCAATTCTTTGAGTTGACCCAGGTATTTCGGTACGGTGCTAACAGCCAACCGTGCTTTGGCATAGCTACCGTTACGATACATCTCCAACGCCCACTGGCATAAACGCTGTAAAGGCGGCGCAATGTGTTCTTGATAGGTCTGTAAAAAATCCTGAATGATATGAATGGATCGGGCATGAGAGCGTTTTTTCTCACCTTTTTTCAAAGTGAGCTTTTTGCTCAGCGTTTGGTAATATTGATATTGATCATAACGACTAATAATACTGTCATCACTGTAAACAGGTACTGGAAGCCCGTTGGCTTTGAATTGTTCGAGATTAACATCAAAGTCAGTTTGTTGACCCCGATTATCGCTAGCCAAGCGCTGCCAGGCTTGAACAGGAAGCGAAGTCGATGCAATCTTGCCAGCGGCAAAGTTCAGTAAAAATGCCGGTAGTTCCAAGGCCACCGCGATCGAAGCCCCACTGATCAAATCAGGCAATGTAATAGTGGCTTCAAGTCCAACTACTCTCAGAAAGGCATTGATTAAATACTGACAATACGAATCGGCTTTATGGCGATTGTTGTTCTCAAGCTTGGGAAAATTGTCCAGTTTGTCACTGTGCCAACGTAAAAGAAGTAACTCAGTGATCGAATCTGGAAACCAGCGCCGCCGCAGTAATGACTCCTGACGCAATTGCTGACCTTTTTCCTCAACTTGCCTTATTTCATCACTTTCCCAAACCCGTTTTACATCTTCGAAAAAATCAATCCAACAGCAATCTGCATTAGCTTGCATTGCATTGATATGACTTGGAAGTGCATAAAGCCATTGGCTTTCAAGTAAGCCGCCATAGAGCATGGCAGTCAACAACAGTTGTCCTGCACGCAATTGCTTATATTCATCGCCAGGTATAAAGCCTTTTATGGCTTTTAAGGACTGTAGATAAGACTCACTCTGCTGAAAAAACTCAGGCTCAGACCAACTGGCGATCAGTAAGCATTGGATCCGTCGAATTTCCGGCAAACGAATAAAGGTTTCAGGTTGAAATAATGCTTTTTGGCGTCTGATTGTAAAAACGGGGGCCGGCACCTGAATGCTCCATAATCCCTCACGCACACCGCGATCCAAGCCCTGCACAAAAAAGTTACGGCTCTGCTTCAGTTCGTAACCCGGTCTCCTAGATTCAATTGCCTGCAAAATTTCTTGAATGCAGACATCATCAATGGATTGATCTGCAGTACCGCTGACAAGTGACGGTGCCTTATCTTTTAAAATAGCAATGACGCCCCATTGCAACAAATTGCGTTTACGTCGATGCAAATAATATTTGTAGGCACGGAGCTCTTCTGGTTTTTCACCTACTGGTGTAAATTTCCAACCGGCCCATACAATTGGCTCATCTGCCATGCTGGTTATTTGAACTATTCGTTCGACTAAACCCCTGAATGCAACGCCAGCCATCCTCCTCGAAAATTTGAGTCAGATGCGGTTCAATTTCCGACCTATATTCAGAAGGGGACAACGAAGCGTAGCATCCAAACGGCTCCTCGCCATTCTCCCAATGTCCTAGAAAATAGTTAACAATCTCACCGCTACAGCCCATTTCTCGCAAACGATTACGCAAATATCTACGATTAACGTTGCAAGGCACTTTAAAAATATCGCTAAGTTGTTTTTTAATTTCTTCAGGGGTCAGTTTTAATAATCGCCCATTGGGTTTCATTAAAAATAAGAACGGGAGCCGATAATCCAAATGTTCGCCATGAGCCAGTAATTGCCTGGCTACTTTCGGACTGATCAATATCAGACGCTCACCTAAATACTGGCAATGCATCTGATAATGGAGAAGCTGCTCCCGGACCAAGACCGGAAGCCATACTAAGCGAGCGTTATAATAGTCCAGATTATCTTTATCTGAAATGCAGCAGAAACCAGTCTGCCAGTCGATTTGATGGATGCATTCCAAGGGATTGGAAACCGCACGGTAACCACTGGCAAAGCCCAGCATTTCTGCAACGTACAGGGTGTAGTCGTTATGCAGCTCTACCCAATAATCCAGGCAACCACTGAACCTTAAGGTATCGCTAAAACGCTCAATTAAATCGTCGACCAAGTTAGCCACTACTCCGTGTTTAAGATAATGACGCCCTCCGGTATACTGGTCTGATACATGGTCGGTTTTCACCGGTTTTTTGACAGTTGAAGCTGCTGGCAATGGCCGATTGAGTGTCTGACAAACAGATGTCGTGATTTGTTGGCAGGTTGCTTGATAGACCGTTTGTAATCGAGCCAGCGATGGACTGGAATAGTGCAGCTGAACAGCCCCCAGATGATGGCTGCGACCTGTAATAATCATCGCCTCAGTCAAATCACCGCTGTACTGATAAAGGCGGATCATCAAATCATTGGCCACCCGTGTCAGAGTCAATCTCGTTTTGTATTGGCGATTTACTTTGGCCAAAAATGTTTTGATTGCGAGCTCATAGCCGATTTTTGCCACATCCAACGCCTTATCTAAATAAAATAACCGTTTGCAGTGAATCTTTTTGCGTTCATCCTCTATTAGCCAAACCCAACGGCGTATGATATTTGAGTGGTTATTTTCAATGGGTAGGATCACTCTCGTGTAGGTGTTGTAAACATAGGCCTTGGTTTGTGAATCCAGATTGGATTGATATGTTGGCCGTAACGAGCCATGCATCCATTCATTAGTATCAACAAGAAAACGCAAGTCATTAGCATCCAATTTCTGTTTGCTGTCCGCTCTATATTCTTCAAACTTCGCCATGATGACAGTGTCCAATGAAGACCCTGACCAATAAAGTGCTGTCAATAAAGCAGCCAATTCCATATTGGAAATCTGATGGCCATAGTCACTTTCAATCCTAGAGCGTCTGACCAAATTGGACACTTCATGCAAAAAAATCGCCAGCTCATAAGCCGTCAAACAATCCCAACGATTTGCTAATAGCTGGTTGGCCATTGCTATATTTTTGTATTTTTCACGGCTGCGCCGTAAATGGGCAATGGGTGATCGACCTGCCATAGGACTGCGCGCATCTGTATTATCTTGAATGACTACGTGTTCTACTCCGGTTTTAACTTCGCCAGCTGCACAGCCCGCCAATCTCGCTTTTTCTTCCTGTTTTTCTGTTTGGCTAAACATAGAAATCGCTTCAACTGAAAATGCTGCCCCTTGTCGATCTTCCGGCTCACTGCAAACTATAATTTCTCGTACGGCTTCGCGATTGATAATAGCTTCCCATGCCCTATTGTGGCGCCTGTTATAACCGCCTCTATGTTCAACCGCATAGCGCAGCATCCGTCTCAAGACGTCGATAGGATTAATAATGGGGTCTTTGTATAAATCCTTATCATCTTCAAGCGTATAGATAAAATCCAGGTATTCCGTCATGGACGCCACAGCATCAGGCAGGGCCTGTATCAGTGGTTTTAATTCTTGAATTTTTTCCGGATGCGTCGTTTCGGCGCACTGTCTGATGACCCGCGCCGATAGATGCATTGGACTGGTGTAATCTTTTTCATAGCTCTCTTCGAGGATGCGAAACTCATGCTGACATAAAAGCAAGAGCGCTTGTAATAAGTGAAATCGGTTTTGATACGTTAAATCGGGATACCGATACCAAAGCGTAATGTAAATAGGATGCTGTTCGAATTGCTTGGGAAAAGGTGCACGCTTGCCATTACTGGATTTTTGGTTGATTTCTATAAAATCAGCTGACAACTTATCAGCGTTTTTAACCACATAATCACAAATCTGTAACCAGCCCGGCAGGTACTCGGATTTTAGCGGCCAGTCGTCGGTTATTTGCTGAGCGATCGGCAGAATTACTTTCAAATTCTCAGCAATGGTACAAAGAGCTCTTAGTGTGGGATGACATCCAATGAAAACGAGAAAACTTTCTACATTCTTTTCAGGAAGTTGTAACGCTTGATGTATTATTTGGGCGAACAACACCCAGTAAATCTTGATCCCTTGATTTGACGAGGAGGAGTCGGTCATACGGTAATCTGATATTTAGTATCTTAAATCAGCACATAGCCAGCATTCACTGCTATTTTTTAACTGCTTCCATAATGGGACTCATCCAGAAGGGCACGGTTTGATAGCTTTTTGCGACCTCTCCTTGGCTAACGCGCGCAATCAACTGCGGCCTAGCTCCATCCTCTGAATTATCGTATAAGTACAATCGATCTACCCAAGGCGCAATGACAGCACACTGTGCGATGGAACGAAAATAACGACTGATGATTTTAGGAATGGGCACATCATGTCCACCTTGCATCACCCGTCTGGCAACTCGAGAAGCATTAATTGCAGGATCTGATGTGGCAACAAAAAACACACGAATGAAAAAGCCTTGTTCATGGGCTTTTCTTAGAAACTCAATTTTATCGGGTCCCGAAAAAACGGTTTCAAATGCCAAGCTTCGTCGTTCCAGCAGGCAGCGTTCTCTCCGTTCAGCCGCCACATTAGCCGCACTGATCACTGCTGTTTTGGAATTCCAATCTCCAAATTCATCGCGGGCAATCAAATCCGGATTGATGTATTCACAGCCCTGAAACCATTCGTGTGCTAAACCTTGTTCGGTGACCGTCGTCTTACCGGCGCCATTGGGTCCTGCAACCACCAATAGTCTAGGCTTTTGATGGTTGTCAGCGTTCATTGAATTGCCGCACACTGTTGTGCGTTGACCTCAGCAACAGACTCATGCAAATGCTGTTTAATCCAGGCATCAGACTGTGATTTGCGCAACATGGCTTGCGCTAAAGCCTCCTCCATTACGAGTTCCAGCTCTTCGTCAGTGGGCTCGGTTTCCGGTGCCATTAAGTCTCGCATCATAACTATCCATCCTTTTGATTTTCAGAGAATTCGGTGGTTAGGTTTAATTCATCTTTTGTCGGCTGACTAACTTCGCTTGGTTGGATCATATCATGACTAACACTCTGTTCCAGAGATATGGCAGCCTCATCAGCACGATTGCCAACCATTTCCTCTGGTGTGACGGATTTTGGGGGGCGCTTTTTCCTTCTCAAATAAACTGTTCTACGATCAACACCAAGCACCTTTGCCAGTGTATCCACATGCTTAACATTAGGTGCAATCACTTTCTTTACGCCATCTAATTCCATCCAGGCCCGACAAATCTGATCTGCCGCATCTTCGCCTCTTAATGAAAATAATAAATGACTTAGGTAAAAATCAGTAGTGGCTATTTTTAGGATAGCATTCTCATCAAGGCCCTTAATGACACGACAAGTGAATACCTCATCATCAAAAGAAAACAACTTAAGCAACTGCAAGACTCTTATATTATTGATACAAAAATAAGCCCCCTCTTCCTCAATCAAAAAGAAAGGATATAACGCAACATGTAACGATAAATAGTCTCGATTAATCAATTTTTTATCTACCATCAAATATTCAAAGTTGCTCTGTATATTTAATATATTATTTATAGTTGCGTGAACACCTATGTTTTTTAATGGCAACTGTACCAAGTCATATTCAATATATTTTAAAAATGATGTTTTCTTGTTTCTTTTCATATTCATTTAAAATTGAAAAATAAACATCCTAATTTATTAGTTATTATTTCTAAAATTTTTATTAAAAATACGTTACTTAAATTTTAGAGTCAATGTCAAAATTGCTCATTGCTGATGTGACAAGCTGTGGACATTTTGCAATCCGATCTATCACCAAAAATGATATAAAGTAACATTACTTGACTTGCCAAATTAGCACACCACCCCATATGTTCCGCGCATTGCATAACATGAAGCCATATATTAAAACATAGCACCATTTGGCCGATCAGCCCTCCGGAGGAAACAGTCAGCCGGATTCTGGGTTTTAAGGTAACGGTCAACACCGCTTGACTGAAAAGATTGTATCGTAAGAACGCAAATCACTTGCGCCCTTAGCTCAGCTGGATAGAGCGCGGCCCTCCGGAGGCCGAGGCCAGAGGTTCGAATCCTCTATTGCTGCCGTAAGTCGACGAATCGACAATATTGATGAAATCGCGTGAAAGCATGTAGTACTTGAGAAATTCAGCGTGTAATTCATCCTTGGCTCTGACTACCAAAGCTTCGCTAGAAATTAATCCAGGCTGCTGCGCTAAGTGAACTTTGGCAAGGTATGGACGCAACTTTCCAAAGAGAACGTCATCAGCAACAAACGCCGAGGCTAAACCTACACTGTTACTAATTTCACCGTCGATTTTCCGTCCCGTCCATGACTCGATGTGTTCCAAGCCTAGATAAGGCAAAAATGACTCTTGGACGCTCACTTTGCTATTGATTAGGTCGGTTGAAAATTTCAGTCTTTTGATTCGCCAATGACGGGGCTTATTCTGTAGCCACGAAACCTCGGAACTTTCCATCTCACTGTATTGCTTATATTCCATCAAACCACCTCGCTCAACATAGCCATGATGTCTTTTTCCAGCTGGCTAATTTCGCCGGCAATCTCCTCCAACGGCCGCGGCGGCTGATAGACATAAAAGTACCGGGTCAGCGGAATCTCATAACCCACTTTGGTTTTGCTGTGATCGATCCAGGCATCCGGCACATGCGGCAGGACTTCGGCCTTGAGGTAATCTTCGCAGTGGTCTTTGACCAACGTTAGCAGCTGGTCGTGGCCGGTTTCGTTATCGTATTTGAGCGGTAGCGGCAAGCTGATGTCGTCAGGCAACGCTACGATTTCAGTGTCACGAAGTTCGGGATCGGGTTCGGGATTACCTTTGGCATCCAGGCAAATGTCTGCATTAGGATCACGTTCCGACAGTGCCGCAAGAATGGCTTTTTTGATAGGCGCACCCAGCTTGATGCCGGCGTCTTGCAAGGTTTCGGCGAGCAGTGATTCAAACTCGGCGCGGTTGAAATAAAGGGTTTCACTTTCCACCTCGTGCAGAGCGGCTTTAATTGCGGCTTGGGTTTCTTGTCCGGCAGCGACTTCGGCGTGATAGGCGGCTTCATTCTTGCGCTTTTTACTGCTGGCAAGGTTGACGAAGGCGCTTTGCTCGTCCAATCGGGCGATGCGCTCGGGGCTGACTTCAAAATTCAGCCGTAGCGGACGCTCGACGGTGATTTTGAGAAAGCCGAAGTCTTGGTTATTAAACAGTTTGCTGCACACACGGCGCTGGGGTTTGCCGTCTACAGTGACTTCACTTTCCGCATCGTGCTCGTGCTCGGCGTACAGACGCACCAGTGCCTTGATGTGGTCGTCCGACAGCTCGTTGCGTTTGTTGCCTAAGCTTTTGTCCATTTTTTTGAAATGTCGGGTACCGTCGATCAACTGCACTTTGCCTAGTCGATGGGTGGGCTTTTTGTTAGTGACGATCCAGACGTAGGTATAAATGCCGGTGTTGTAGAACATCTGATCCGGCAGGGCGACGACGGCATCGAGCAAATCGTTTTCGATGATCCAGCGGCGGACATTGGATTCGCCTGAACCGGCGTCGCCGGTGAACAGCGGCGAGCCATTGAAGACGATGGCAATTTTCGAGCCATCGCCACCCCCGTTCTTTCCATCCACCAGCTTGGGTGGATTGTGCATCTTGGAAACCATGTGTTGCAGAAATAGCAACGAGCCATCGTTGATGCGTGGCAGGCCCGCACCAAAACGGCCTGAAAATCCTTGATCTTGGTACTCTTCACGCACGAAGTCTTCTTCCGGCTTCCACTCCACACCGAACGGCGGGTTGGCCAGCATGTAGTGAAACTTCTTATCTTGATGGCCATCGTGAGGCATGAAGCCATTGGTTTTATTTTTGGCGTCCTTGATGCCTAGGGTGTCGCCGTAGATCAGGTTGTTGATCGGCTCGTCCTTGATCAACAGGTCTGAGCAGCAGATGGCGTAGGACTCGGGGTTGTATTCCTGGCCGAACAGTTCGATGTTGGCATCCGGGTTAAGCCCTGTGGTGAAGCCGTCACCGCATATGAATTTTTCTGATTCGGACAACATGCCACCGGTACCTGCGGTGGGGTCGTACACGCTGCGGTAAATGCCTTTTTCGTAGATGCCTTCCTCGCCGGTGAACAGCAATTGCACCATGAGGCGAATGACTTCACGCGGGGTAAAGTGATCTCCGGCCTCTTCGTTGGCTTGCTCGTTGAATTTGCGTACCAGTTCTTCAAACAGGTAGCCCATTTGCAAGTTGCTGATCGCCTTGGGCGACAGATTGATTTCCGCCGAGCAGAATTCTTTAATGATCAGGAACAGGCGGTTGGCTTCGTCGAGTTTGGCGATCTCGGTCTCAAATTCGAACTTGTCGAAAATGTCGCGGGCACGGGGCGAGAAGCCTTGGATATAAGCGATCAAGTTGCCCGAGATATTGGGCGCATCGCCCAGCAGTTTTTCAAAGGTGAAGCCGCTGGTGTTGAACAGCTCCTGTTG
>JABFRC010000039.1 GCA_013141375.1 Methylococcaceae bacterium
GTACATCCGACGGCTTTATTTGTTTGATAGGCATATCGCCCAACACTGGAAACGCCAGGTTTTTTAGCCTGGCTGTCTTTTTGGTGTGCGTCACTGTCGTGACTTTATGTTTTTCTGACTCAAGCCATTGCCCTGCAATATCTGCAAAGCTACCAATTATCGGCAAGCCTGCTGCTTTGCGTATTTCGTTTTCGGTATTGGCGCTTGTGTCTTTCTTTGATTCTTTATAAATCCCAAAGGCGATTTTTCCTCGCTTACCGTTAAACGTGTAAACGAATCGCCAGAGCTTTGAACCAGTTGCACCGACAAAAAAAAACAGCCACCACCATCACTGATTGAATAATCTATAGGCTTAGGTTTTGCTGCCTTGTAGACCGCGTCTTTATTGAGTTTCTGTGCCATTTTGTTACCTTAATTGTTACCTTTTTTTCAGCATTATAGAGAAGGTAACAAAAAAGGTAACACTTTGGGGTGTATTGCACTGTATTTCACTGCATATCGTTGGACAATAAAAAAGCCGCGAACCCTTATGGATTGCGGCTTTCTATACTTCTTTGGGTTTCTTAAAACCCCTATTTGGTACGACGGCCGGAACTGAATTAAACATAACACGCTGTTAATTAATGAATTTATTTAATACAAACACAAAATGACACAGTCGATGACACAAATTATATTTTTACCCTGGCTTTATGCCGGAACAACTGGCACCAGAAACCACCTTTCTTGAAGCAGTAAAAAGAAAAATACAGGTAGGAAAAGCCGGTCTTTCGTAGCGAAATTTTTTTTTCATAGAGAAAAAGATTTTTTCCACGTTCCACATGTTCCCAATGTGCCACTGCATCCTTTTGGTGGATCAGTACCAGCTTATGAACGTAATCCCATGGGGATTTATCGATGATTGGCGAAAACAAGGCAGTGAATCAAGGATTGCCTGTTTCTGCCGAATTTTGCCATTTAACTTTCGGCTGATTGCTTATTAATAGGGGCTTGGAGTGATACCAGGTGTGGGACTGAAAAAACAAAAACCAGTTACTTTTTAAATTAAATCCTTAAAAAACAATGCATTAATGCTTAGCAAGCTTTTAAAAATGGTGCCGGCATGGGGTGTTTTATTTCGGTTTATGGCAAATTACTTCAATTTGCGAAACAGGCGCTTCATTATTATTCGGTATAACTTGCCTTCAGAAGACACCATAAAAACAATATATATCAATATGTTAAGGCATTTATCACCCGAAATTAGGTGTAACAAGAAATTCAATTAATATTTCTACGCACCAAATTGGTGCATAAATTGCGCGGGGGAGGAGGAGTGAGCGGCTGGCATGCCTTGTATACCGATGCCTGTAGTGAATCAATAGTTACACAATTTGTAATTATCCATTTTTGCACCGGATTGGTGCAAAAATAGTTGTTTTTGATTGTATCGTTGCGTTTAATTTCGCTTAAATATTGGCATTAAAATGGTAATTACACCTTATTTAGGGTGCTAAACCAGTAAAGTAACCCAAGTCAATGAAACAGTGTTTTAACTATTCCCTTGTTGGATGGTCGATGTTGGCTTCCTATGCTTTATAAGCTAGCCATAGGATTGAATTTAACCGCATCAAGCAAATGATCAGGAGCAAGGTGTGCGTAGCGCATAGTCATCTTAATATCACTATGACCAAGTATCTTTTGCAGGGTAAGAATGTTGCCACCGTTCATAATAAAGTAGCTGGCAAAGCTATGTCTTAGCACGTGGGTTGATTGTCCGGCCGGAAGATTAATTCCGGATTTATCAGCAATCCGCCCGAACTGCTTTCTGGCATCGATAAAGATCCTATCATCCGGATTCTTATACTTGGTGAACTCCAAAAGATCGGCATAGAAAATCGGATCCAGCGGCACTGTGCGAATCTTTTTTGATTTCGTGAACTCAAATGTCAGCTTGCCGTTATGTAACTGCTTGCGTCTCAAGGTCTCGGCCTCTCCCCAACGCGCACCGGTGCGAATACAGACCTGGGCAATCCACCAAACACTTTCATTTCTGGAAGCTTTCAAGTACGAAAACAGCTTATTGATCTGATTAACGGACAAATACCCAAGCATCCGCTCATGTATCTTAATCATGTCAGTCTCGGCAATAGGGCACTCGTAATGGATAATCTTTAGCTTGCGTAGCCTGCGATATACCGCCGCCAAATATCCATGCCTATTATTGATGGTTTTCGCAGTAACTGGCTCCACTTCTCGATGGGTGCAATTAAATCTGTACTCAAGAAACTGTTCAGGCGTCAAGTTAATTGCCGGAATATTGCCAAGGTCGTTTGCCATTTGTTCCAAAATGGACAGTCTGGCAACGCCATCACTTAGATTTACTCCGTGATACCGATACCAGACGCCAATCAACTCTAACAGGGTGCGTTGATCAGCACTAGCAATAAGCGGCTTTTGATTTGCTAGGAGGTATTCACGCTCAAAGCGTTCAGCATCTTGTTGAGACTGGAATGACTTCCTGACCCTGGGCATTCCCTTACGGTCAATCTGGACGCACCATTTGCCTTCTTGATTTTGCTTAACAGCCATGAATCCCCCCCCCGCCTTTTATTCAGTGGCTTCTATGATTGCCGTAATATATTGATTAGCCTCATTTAAATCAGGAAGTTCGTTTTTACCTGAAAAGATTGGCGGCAATAATTGCTCACAAATCAGAGAGTAGGTTGCCACTTTGAAAGCTTCTTTCTCCCCAAGATTAAAGCCTTTGGACTTTCGTTCTACCGCTATGATTGCATTAACCAGTTTTTTAATTGGCTCACTTGCCACGGCAACCAACTCATCAATTGATTGCCTAGCCAAATAAACAGCTAGATGGTCTTTAATATCGTTAAGCTCTCTTTGTGCCGCGGATAAATCAACCTGTAATATCGATAACGACCTGTTCAAATAATCAAGTGATTCGTTCAGCTCCGGCAATTCGGCTTCAAGTCGTTCAGCATCGTATTTATGAGCAAGATACTGCTCTGCAGATAAGGTGGGTTGTCTTAGCCTTGAAGGGCTCTCTATGGCTTGATCTTCTATTGCAAGCTTGGCTTTTATATCTTCCACGAATGATTTGTATTGTTCGATTTGATTATTTGTTTTTTCAATTGCACAATTCCTGTCTGAAATTGAGTTTTCCAAACTCATAATTTTGGCTTTAGTCTCTGAATATTGGGTATATTTTTCTTGTTTCATAAAAACTCACTTAATTTGGGTAGTAAAAAACATGCTGCACGGCATACACCATGCAGCACAAAAACCGAATCAATTAGATATATTTCAGCGGGCTATTCTTATTAAGAATCCCCTCAAATCTGAAAATAATCTGGCCTAATTGAAACGATCCTTGGTCATGAGTGCCGCAGCATTCTGCTGAAAACGTCTGAAAATCACTTTTCAACTTATTAAACTCATACTGAATGGTCACGTAATCATCGATTCGGCCTTTATCAACGGCACCTTCAGTTTTTTTGGTTATCGATTCCAGCCGTTTAGCGAAATTCGATAAAGCTTTTGCTCTCTTTTCGTGTGTCATGGTTTTAATCCTTTTCTGGTTGGGTTATTGATACAAAAAGCCGTTAACATCATCTGTAAATACGTCTCTAAAATCGACAGCCTGTCCTCCCAATGCACTACGCGTTGCGTTGTCAACACTCCATATAAGATAGCCACCAGTTAGCTTTAAGTTTCTCGACTGATTATCCAGGTATCCAAGTGGATCATTGTTCTTGGTGTAATAGCCTTCCTGGTTCAATTCGTTGGCAATCGCCTCTAAATTGTTCGTAACAAAAGCGGCAATGCTATTTGTAATCTTATGACGTGGAAAAACGCACACCCGGCACCGGCTAAAAACGGCATCAAGGCCTTGTTGCCTCAATTGGGTTAATGGTGTGTTGGTTGGTATTGGTGTTAATGCCATGATGACTATCCTTTAGTTAAAAATGGTTGATTGCTGGTTTTAACAGTCCAGTCGCCTGTTCTCCTCAAGCCCTACTGGAAATGGATGTTATTTCTATTGGCATCTCTCCTTGGTGGAATTAAAAACAGCGCCAACCGGGGCAAGCCGACAACGCACCCAATAACAAAGCGTCATGAAGTCACCTGCGTGACAAAATCCGCACAACGACGCGGAATATCATCAACCGGTCGTGATTTATCAACACTGCAACGGCCATTGATCATCATCTGGCAATCGCGGCAATGATGCATACCGCCGCTGTCCTGAGCCGCTTTGCTAACCTGGCCTGATTTGGTTATCTTCACGGTAAGCCCACGGCCGGTAGCTGTAGTTTCGCGCTGGCTGCTTTGTATAATCTCAATCCCCAACGAATGCAGCGCTGGTGTTTGCCGTTTCAACGCTTCAGATAAACCACGCGGTGAACGTGGCCAACTCTCAACACTGTTCCGGTAATCTTCACTTAATGCCTCATACAAAGCTTTGCAGGTTCCGTAAAACACCACATTGCTAGAGCCTTGATAGTTATCGACCATCTCACGAATTGCCACGCCAATCGGTGACGACTCCAAAGCTGCAGCCACGCTTTCAGAACGATTGAGCTTATACAGTGCGTCGAACGTGCCGGCCGGGTACCCTAACGCTTGTGCCATGGCTTCACCCAGCCTGGTAAAGTCGGCCATACGCGGCGGGTTGATCAGTTTCACAGCTGGCAAGCGCTCCAGTGTTTTAACAAACAAATCCAGCAAGCCGCCAAAGATTGAAGGCTTCACCGCTTCCCATGCCATATTTAGTTCAGACTCTTCACGGTACTCAATGCGCGGTAACTCAATACAGATAGCCCGGTCTGTCAAATCCTGAGCCGTGACTACATTCGGTATGGAATTGATGATCACAGGCCTTTTGGCCTCGATAATGGTCTCTTCATCATTGGTGTACAGCGTGCGCGCCGCATGGCCGCCGCCGGTAGCGACTGTGCAAAGCGTGTCTTGCAGCTTTGACGTTAAATGCGAGATATTTTCCAGACTTATTACCCGGTTACTTCCGGCGCTTATGTAAATATCCTCAGTCGACTTCGGCGCTGATCTGAGATTGACGGCGCTGGGGTCGATCAATTGCCGAATCTTGTCTTGAGTCGATGATTTTGCACAGCCCTGGGTACCGCACAGAGCCATAATAGGACTGGGCGTTTCCGCTCGAAAGGCTTCCAGCATCCATGCTAAAACCAACAGCCTGACATGTTCTGGAATGTTGATAAATTCCCACAACAGCGACAAATTTCCGGCTGCTTGTGGAATTGGTAAGGATTGCATTGATGCAGGCTTCCAGAATTTAACGGGTGATTTCTCGACGATACGCCACCCGGTAGACAATACTTCAATGACTTGTAATCGCTCATCAGCAATAAACAGATAATGCCCGCCGCCATGATCAGCTACACGCAAATGCACCCGCTGCTTAAAACCTTCATGCTTGGCAATGCCTGACAAAGCAAAACGCGCATTTTTTATTGATGATTCGCTGGCAGACTTACCCATCGCGCCACTTTGTTTAGAATTGCTGTAATAAGCAAAACTTACCCAGTTCACAAACGCCCGGCTATCAATGGCTTGTGTATGGTTTACTCCGTCAATATCGGTCGTGTAATAAGCCTTGTCGTCTCGATCGTCATAAAACAATTCGCCGCGACTGATCACCAGCTCTATTAACTCGGAAGCCGTTGAATCTTTTCCTGCCGCGTCTGATTCACTAGCAATGGTTGCCACCTTATCAATATCAGCTAAGGAAATGCCGCTTGGTTTGGCTTGTTTGATCTTCACCCGGTATTCGGCCCAAAGGCTTTTATCATTAACTATCATCCGATAAGCGGCGATAGATTCAGCCGAAAACAATACGCCCGGATTCTCTTTACAGCTCAATAACGCGGCATCGATCACTTTCACCGCTGCAGCAATGCTTTCTGCTTTGGCATCGATTGCCGCAGACAAATCGATAACGCCGTGAGACGCATCTTTCGCCGGTTCTGAGACTGGTTGTTCGTGGCCGTGCTCAGCACATGGATCGATAGCACTGCGAAGGTCGATAACAGATGCACTGAGTGCCGGCATCTCACCCTGTTCTATCAACATGGCGTAAAGGTCTTGCGTTCCTTCGTCATACGCATCAATCATCACGCCACCCCAGCCGATAACACATCATTCCAATCGGCCCCGGCTTGATCGGGAATCAAATATTTACCACTCACAGCAAGCGCTGCTTTGCTGGCTTCAGCCTGACCCTTCCCGCTTACGTCGTTGTCACCTGCCACAATGATTTCAGCCTCTGGAAACAGCCGCCGCGCGGCCTGTGCTACCGGCTCCAAATTCCCTGCGTCCATTGCCACCACCACAAACAAACCAAGCTCTTTATGCAAACTGGCGCCGGTGGCGTAACCCTCACAAATCAACAGCCGTTCAGCCTTGGCAGAATCACCAATTACCGAAAAACAGCCTCGTTTCTTACCACCTGCCAAAAAGCGCTTATTGCCGTCGGCATCAATGAATTGCAAGTTAACCAGCTCCCGTGATTCATTGAACAACGGGATCAGCAAAGCGCTTTTGTAAAGCCTGGCCAAGTACGGCTGGATCTGTTTCCGAATCAGGTAAGGATGCTGTCCGGAATCATCGATCGGCTTGGCTTTACTCCAGATAAATCGGGCCTTTTTAGCCGCTTCCTTCTGGAGGTGCTTGCGCTCTAAATTTCGAAGCTTTCGAAAGTCTTCAATCTGGCGCTTCATCGACGGAGATAAAGGCTCACTCTGGATTGATGACCTCCAAACAACCTTAAGGGCACTGGGGAAGTGCTCAAAATATCCGGCCGGATTACCATCCAGGTGAAGAACATAAGCGCCGTTCTGAGCACCTGCCTTGTCGCCCTCTACATAAACTCGATGCAGCACGCCGTCGGCAATAATGGCCTCGTTGATAACCATGCCGGCACTGGACATATCAGCGCGGAACTGGTCGATAATCTCTTGATAACTAGTCATTTTTGGCAGTCCTTGCCGGGCTTGCAATGTGCGCCACAATAGCTACAATAGCCATGCACTTGAGGAAAACATTGCAAAAAACCGGCGAATCTTTGAAGGGGTCGCTGGTTTTTTTATGCCCGTTGTTTTGTGGTTTCCGTATGAAACGCGCTAACCACCGCCTTAATATCGGCAAGCTCATCACTAACCGATTTTAGCGAGTAGAACACCGTGTCACGACTGGGTAGTGGGGCGTCATCATCTTCACCAAACGCATTGCTTAACATCGACAGCACGGCGTCAGCCTTGTTGACCATCATGGACACCGTATCGACCAAGGCAAGCGCGTCATTCATGCCGCCCATCGGAGACAATCGGTGACTAAAATCGGCTAACGTGCCGACGGTGTTTGCCACCGGAGTTTGTAGGATTTTAGTTTTCATGGTTCACCTCGGCTTGGATAGCGGATTTACCGGTAGCCTTACGACCGATTGCTAGGCCGTCCGAGTAAAAAAACTCCGCGAGTTCTTCTTGAATAGCCTCAAGGTTGCTGGCAATCGGCGAAGTCAGCCATGCGAGTTCCCTGATTTCATTATTGGTGTTTCCGGAGAGTAATGAGTCCAGCGATTTAAGCCGGCAGATTTCATCTAGAAAGCGCTCAATTCGGCCTCGTAAATGACTGACTTGTTGGTCGGAATCTTCGGCGATTATTACGGTTGTTTTCAGTGCATCGGCATTAATTAAGGCCTGCGTCTGGCTAGGTATTCCTTTGGCTATTTGTGTGTTCATTAGTTGTTCCCCTTATTGATGGCGTTAATCTGCTTTTCGATTTGATACAGGCTGTCATCGTTCCAGCCTGGCACATGCCGAATATGGATTACCTGGTGAAACAGCCTAAAGCCTTCAGCATCCAGATTAATGAGCTCAAAAAGAGAATGATTGAAGGCGTTTTTGCGATAAGCACTTAAAAAAGCATCCGCTAAAAACTGCCCGGAGTGACCGCCATCTGCAACACGCTTAAGCAACAATTCTTGCTCTAACGGTAAAGGCTCTATGCCTCTTTCTTGCTGCATTTGATCGAGTAAATCATCAAGAGAAATGCGCCGGGGTGGCTTAGCGTTAAAACCGGTTTCAACCTCTTTGGGTGTTATGGCAACAAGCATCTTTTTTGCAGATTCAAGCAGCTTTTCGGCATCTTCAACCATGACCGCCGCGCTTTTGGGACTTGGGATTGTGAATACCGTCATCATTTCGAACGACTCCCGTGCTTGTCTAAAGCTCCAGGTAAGCGCCACCAAGTAACGCTTGGCTTCATCGTTAATAGGCGGAAGGTTAACGCCGAGAGGCGCGTTTTTGGCTGGATCGTTTTGAGCACTCATAGCAAAGCCCCCATTTTTGAGAACTTAAGCGCTAAGGTGCCGGGTATTTCGGCAATTAAGCTGCTGGCTTGAGTGAAGGTTAAGTCTTGGCAAATAAGGCGCGGCCCTTCGGGAGTACGCTTAACCAAATTGAATAGTGATTGTTTATTTTGGCTGGATATGGCCGGATTTATGGCGTGATTACGCATTGCGGTAACTCCTTGGTGAGGAAATAAACCGCCGCCCTTTGGTGCAAATCGCTGGGTGGCGGGCTGTATCAGGTTTGCACTACCGGCCAAGGAACCGGCCAACCTTTTAAGGGGTTGCCCAATACAGCCCACCATTGAAGATACACGTCGGCACAATGCCGCCTGTGTTTTTGATGGGCACAAAAAAACCACGTGTGAAAGTGGCCTTTGTGGGCCTTGGTTACGCGGGGTGCAAATCCCGTCTTTCGTTTTTTGCGAAAGCGGGCTCAGAATAGCGTGGTGTTTTTTTTGTGTCAAGAAGATCATGCCGCTTACCCATTTTGGATATCTGATAACAAGGTACGAATTTCGGTCACAGGCCATACACGGCAGCGCTGACTTAATAATTTTCCTGGCGGGTACTTGCCGGCCTTAATGCCTTCGTGAAAGCTGGTTTTGGATATTCCTAGCACTGCAAGCACAGATGGCAGGCGCACGACGCCTTCTACTGGCAATGGAGCGGGTATATACGTAGTCTTATTGCGCGGTTTTTTCTGGGTGTTTGCGGTCTTTACTGACATTATTAACGCTCCTCAAAGCTTTATCGTTCAACTTCGAGGTTATTAATGTCAGGATTGGATCAAGATGAGAATTGCAAAACGGCTTATTTCTAGCAGTTCTGCTAACGTTCGTGCAGTTACTGGTTTTGAAGTGGTAACAATCTCTTTGCTTCGTCTAAATATTTTTTGATACTGCCTTTATCTGGACTAATAGTGTATTTTGGATGCCTTGAAATATAATAAAGAATGCTCTCTTTACCAGTACCGGTTACCTTGCTTTTCCTAATTTCATTAGGTTTGTAACCATATGCATCAATTGCCATCCCTATAAGCAGTTTTAGCAGTGTATCTTGTTCTACATCTGGTTTAATTTGTCTTGCAAATTTGAGCTCACGTTTTTCATCAGAATTTCTTTTGTGGTCGTAAACGCGGATTCCAAGGCTTAAGGATTGCTCAATCTCTTGAATCTCAACTGAAATATCACGCAATCGAAGCCCCTTGCGTATATCCTCATAAATTTTATTTTTTGGATCACCTGGGTTGTGCCCGTATTTATGTATCGCCATACCTAAAACAACTTCAGCGACAGTATTAATATCGACTCCGCGTGAATTTTTATCAAATGGCAGGGATATTTTTTCATCTTTAAAATTAGATTCGTGCTCATGAATTGATTCTAAAAGATGGTCATCCTTACGTTCCGAATCTACCTTTTTAAATCGTTCAATTTCGCTAGCATCAATAATCAAATGGCTAATACCAGGGTAGTACGTGATAACACACTTGCTGCCGATCAATGTTTTATCTTCAGCAGTTTTAGTAATACCCGCCTCTGAAAATGGTTCAGTCGCGTGGTAAATATTGGATAACTCAAGGTAGTTTATTTTGGTATGGGTGCCCCGCTGAATCAGATGATGGTCTGGATATTCCCAATCGGCTTGGGCAATAAACGCAAGCTGATTTGTTAAGCCAAGCTGCATTACCTCGCTAATGTCGATATTCCAATACCTGGCCAATTGTTTTACCGTGTAATATTTTCGCTCAAATTTAATGGGGGTATTTTTTTTGGAGGATGCTTTGTTGGCAATATCCTCTTCAAAAACATCTGCAAAATCCAATTCACCGACTGGACGCACCTTATTATCTAAATAATAAGGCCGCCTTATCAGTGGCTTATGTTCAAAGCATTCACTATCTAGCGTTTTTTGAATCATAAAAAAACAACTTCCAAAAGCTTCTTTTGAAATACAGCCATCTTCAACGGCGATTGAAAACGCACTGTACTGATGGTCGCAAGGTAATAATTTCTCTACGTGTGACAGGTCTTTCTTCTCTGAATAAATAATTGCGTCTTTGGGCGACAACCTAAAAACGCCTGTGAATTCCTGGCAATGCCGCTGCTCAATACTGTCGTATAAGCGGTAAAACTCATTAGTTGATTGAGTTTCGCCTGTTTCAGGATCTTTAAATACGAAATTGCGGGATAGCCGGGGGCCAAATCGATCATTTACGCTTTTATTAAGAAACCATGCGCCTCGACCATGAAAAAAAACAAGCATGATATTCACTCCGTCCCAGTGAAAGCCGTCAAGAAAGGTTAACCGGAAACAAGTTGACGAAACCTGCTTATTGCCCCGTCGGGCTATCCGGTTAATTCGAGTATAAACCAGTCGGCGCCTAAAGCCGCTAGTTACTGATCTGAAAAGAGGCGTTTAAAATCCGCTTCCATGTTGGCGGGTCGGTCGCCGAATTGCCGCCAGTATTCGTAAAGCCCCTTGATCGTTTTCATGTCCATGTGGCCGCAGTCCAGCATAATTTTTAACAGTTCCAGCGTGGGCATGACCTTGGCGTCAAAAGCCTTGGCTAACGCGGTCATATCCTGATCGTCGGTGACTACTGGAATATCAAGCTCAATGGCATATGCTACATATAAGGCATCCACTTTGGACGGGCCAGGCAAATCGGTTTGCACGTAGTCCCAGACATATTCGAAAGCCTGATTTATGGCTTTTTTTTGCTTTCGTCCGATGGCTGGAAAGTGCTTTCGGTTTTCGACGTATTCGTTTTCGGTTACCCAATAGAAAGTATTTTGTAGCTTGTTGTTTTTTAGCTCTTCGTTGAGTTCAGGAAGGATGTAAAGGCAATATTCGTTTTCGCCGAAGGGCGCAAATAACAGGGGGCGGATGGTATTAGCCAGCCTTAGATAAGCATTGGTGTCGACGAGTATTTTTGACTGCGGCATCAGGTCAACTCGGCGTGGATACTCCGTGCATCGAATAACGGCATATCCAGCACAGTTTGAACGAAACCGGGGCCTTTGTTGTGTTGTTTTAAATAATGCCGCAACAGGTCAAAAAATGGGGTCTCGAATAGGTGTGCAATTTTGACGATATAGTCCCGTGCACTGGGCTTGCCGTTATCATCCAGATCTGCATCGCTCAACAGTGTTTCGCTGACATTAAGGTATTGTTTGTTATGGTTAGTGACAGCACCATTAAATCCATAGCCTAAATCAATTTCCGGCTTATTGGCGTGTGTGGCATATTTGTTCACTTGGCCCAGGATGGTATAGGGCGATATTAATTGATCATCGGCCAGGGCGATTATTTGGGTAATTTTTGCGGCGGGACTGCGCTGCCGTTTAATGCTGGCATAGGCTTGTTCTGCCAGTTCATGCGGAAACAACAGGCAACCGGCAAAGGCGTCGGCAAAATCTTCGGCATCATCGCCTTCTAAATTCGGTGACAGGCAGTGCCCTAATTCGTGTGCCATCCAAAATTTGAAATCGTGGATGTTGGTATCCAGGTTCAGATAAACCCAGGTGCTTTGAGAATCCGGCAGGTAAATATGAACGGCGTTTTCATGGCGCTGTTTGCTACCCCATAATACGGGCACAATGACTGCTTGCAGATCGCGAAAACGACGAATCAGGTGTTTAAAATCAACGGTATCGGTAGCACCAAGGCCAATGTCTTCCCGCACTTTTGATGCAGCTTTAAGCAGATATTCATAATCGCAGCTTGGCGACTTAAGTACTGGCGGCATTTCCATGGTATCGAACGGAATAAAAGGTGCCAATTGCCGCAAAAACCGTCCGATCTCTTGCGCTTTTTCGATGTGATGGTCTTTGGTTTTGGTGCCTTTCATTTTGCGAAAGGCCACTTTTGGAGCGTTTAGCTCTTCTTTAATGACTAAATCGTTGAATGCCAGATTTAGCAGCTTACCGAGCTGAAGCAATTTGTTGGGACGAGGAAATGACTTATTATTGAGCCACTGAGAAACAGCCTCTCTAGTCACACCAAGTTCTTCAGCAATTGCGGTTTGAGTAAGGCCCGCTGCTTCAATAGCTCGCTGAGTATTAGTTATATTCAGTTTTTTTTGCATGCGTGAAGTATATGTTGGGGTCAAGTTTTGTCAAGTTCTATAAGCGCACCACTCATTCAATTTGGAGTACTGATATCATCAATTGCCCGCATTGCCTACAAAAAGCGCGCATCGCTTCGCGCAATAACCTGAACAACGAAAAAACCATTGCCGATCTGTATTGCCAATGCCTGAATAAAGACTGTGCGGCAACCTTTGTCATGATGTTGGGTTTTAAGCACAACATCAATCCGCCCGCCAAATCTACCGCGCAACTGGCGCAAAACCTGTTAAACAGCTTGAGTAAGCAAGAGCGGGCCGCATTGTTTGAAGGCAAAATTCCAGGCTGATATATTTTTAAAGTAGGCGTTCTGGAAATATCCGCCATCTCATTTACCAATAATTCAAACATGAAGACGCTATATGGCCCAGTTGTCGGCAGACGGTATGAATCTGCGGGGCATCGTAAGCAGCGTCCATGACATCATAAAGATTGGTGACACACTTGCTGCTCATGTGGGCTAAGGGCAGTGCGACTTGGCTATCATGCACAGAGGCTGAGGTTAATACCGCACTAATGGGAATGCCGCCGTCAGCGACATCCAGGTGTAATTTGTAGCCGGTCCAGCT
>JABFRC010000292.1 GCA_013141375.1 Methylococcaceae bacterium
ACTAAATCCGCCACAATGCGCCATTCTCGGCATGCATGCCATTAAGGAACGTGCCGTTGTTGAAAATGGCCAAATTGTTATCAGACCGATTATGTATTTGGCACTTTCTTATGATCATAGACTTGTCGATGGACGTGAAGCCGTCCAATTCCTGATGACAATTAAAGAATGCCTGGAATCCCCCGCGCATCTTTTACTGAATATTTAGCCATGCCAAATAAGTCAGCCAAAGCCGCACATCAAGAGTTCGACGTCGTCGTCGTCGGCGCAGGACCAGCCGGCGTTGCTTGCGCCGTTCGCAGTGCACAGCTTGGATTTACTACTGCCTGCATTGACAACTGGAGCGATGAACACGGGCAAAGCAGCTTGGGAGGTGCCTTTCTTAACGCAGGCACCGTTGCCACGCTGGCCTTACTGGAGTCGGCTAAGCTTTTTTACACCTTACAGCACGACATCAATAAACACGGCATTCAGGCTGAACAAATCACAGTCGATATTCCTAAATTGATAAAACGTAAAGACAACATTGTTGAATCTTTAAGAAAAAACGCTGCCGATCTGTTTAAAAAACACCACATAAAACTGATCCATGGCAAAGCCAAACTGTGTAATGAACGACTTATTGAAGTTTCATCAGTAGAAAACTTATCCGTCTCTCGGGTAGAAGCAAAGCATATTGTGCTGGCAACTGGTTCCTTACCTTGTCAGCTTGCCTGCGCACCCACCGACAATGACACCATTCTTGACTCAGCTACCGCTCTTAACATTCAGTCCCTACCACGCCGACTGGCGATTATCGGCGCAGGTGTCATTGGACTTGAGCTGGCGAGTATTTGGAATCGACTGGGATCAAAAATTACGCTACTCGAAGCCCAGGACACCTTTTTAAATCTGCCTGACCATATTATTTCTCGGGAGGCCTATCGCATCTTCAGCGCACAAGGACTTGATTTACGGCTGGGAGCTAGAGTGATTGCCACAAAGAAAACCAGTCAGGGCATTACCGTCGAGTATTTAACCAATGAAGGCCCGCAAACTTTGCATGCCGATAAACTCATCGTTGCCACCGGCCGTAAACCCAACACAGAAGGCCTAGCCGCTCCTGAAGCCAATTTATTATTGGATGAAAATGGTTATGTGCACGTAGATAACAATTGCCGAACTAACTTGCCCGGCGTCTACGCCATTGGCGACATTACTGTGCTTGGCCCGATGCTGGCTCATAAAGGCATGGAGGAAGGTGTATTTGTTGCCGAACAAATTGCCGACACCCACAATCCTATCAATTTCGACAGATTACCCAGTGTGATTTTTACTGACCCGGAAATTGCCTGGGTTGGTCAAACAGAACAAGCGCTGCGAGCCGTTGGCGAGCCGATAAAAATCGGCACTTATTTCTTGCGCGACACAGCAAAAGCATTAACACTGGGAAAATCCGACGGCTTGGTAAAAATAATTTCTCACTCTGAGTCAGATACAATATTGGGCGTGCATATTATTGGGCCACAAGCTGCAGAGCTGATTGCCGAGGCCGTATTAGCCATGGAGTTTTCCGCCAGCAGCGAAGATCTGGTCAGAACGATACATGCCTACCCGACTTTATCTGAAGGCCTGCATCATGCTGCACAGACCATAGTAAATTCCAAATAACTTGAATCGAAAACATAATGGATAGATTAAAAGCAAAAATTCGCGACATCCCCGATTTCCCAAAACCGGGCATACTTTTCAAAGATATTACCCCGCTGGTTAAAGATCCCGCGATGGTTCGGCTTGCCGTGCATCAACTTATTCATCCCTTCCTTGGCAGAGATATCAATGTCATTGCCGGCATGGAAGCCAGGGGTTTTATTTTTGGCGCATTGGTAGCTTGGGAGCTGGGATTGCCATTTGTACCATTAAGAAAGCCCGGCAAACTTCCCTACGATGTACAAAGTGTTTCTTACGATCTTGAGTATGGCTCAGCAACACTTGAAGCCCACATTGATTCATTTAATGAGGGCGACCGGGTACTATTGATTGATGATTTGCTGGCAACGGGCGGCACGGCGAAAGCCAGTTGCGAGCTGGTGGAAAAATTGGGGGCCACTATAGCAGCCTGTGCTTTTGTGGTAGAACTGGATTTTCTTCAGGGAAAGGAAAAACTCGAGGGTTACGAAGTACATTCGCTGCTGCATTTTTAACGCCGCATCCTTGCGGCATAAAAATGCATTATTTTCTTTTTTTATGGCGCTTTGACTTCAGTCGATCAATCTTGGTATTAGCTTCATCAAATGATTGGCTGGCCTGATCAAACGTCTGAACAGTTTTATTATCTACTGGTGTTGACGCTACTTCTTTAGCGCTTCCGTCATTTTTACTGACCGAAGCGCTATCTGATGCAGCGCCTGGATTTTTTACATCCAAGTCACCTTCCAAATCCAATAGATCATTTTTAGCTTCAGACTTGCCATCTGTAATAAGGTTGTCGCGCCACTGTAGAAATGATTCACGGGTAAAAACATAGGGATCAAGAGCTGCTTCATCAATAAACTTTAAAGCGCCCTCTGCATTGGCCCTTGAATTAAGCATGGAAACCAGCTGGACAGGAAAACCAACATAGGTTGCAGGATTGGCTGCAGTGTCAAACATTGATCCCGGAATGCCGCGAGCGGTTGAAGGACCCAACAAAGGCAATACCAGATAAGAGCCTTGAGGCACTCCCCAAACAGCTAAAGTCTGTTCAAAATCTTCATCATTTTGTTGCCAGCCAACACTTTTGGCCACATCCACCAAACCGCCGAGTCCCAAGGTTGTATTCAGCGCTAAGCGCCCTGTATCTTGAAGTCCTTGATCGAACTTTGCCTGCAAAACATCATTAATAACGACATTTACATTTTTGAGATTGTTGAAAAAATTATATACGCCAGTTTGTAAAAACTGCGGTGTTACCCAGCGATAAGCATCAGAGATAGGTTTAGCAACATAAGAATCAACAGAGTTATTGAAACCATACATGTTGCGATTAAAATTTTCGTAAGGATCAACCGGGTTTGCCTCTACTTTCTGTTCGGCAACCCCAGTTGTCGCGCAGCCGGTTAAGGTAACTAACGTTCCAATCACTACCCCTGTACAGGCAAGTTGGAATAGTTTTTTACGGTCGCAAGCGCGAAAACTTTTACTAAACATAAATACTAAAACCTATTGTTTGGAATAATTGTCTATTTTCTCATTAATTTTATTAATTAAGCTATCAAAGCCTTCGCGCTGAAGTATGGTGGTGTATTCAGATCGTTTCAACGCCAAATCGCTGACACCATTAGCAATGATATTTATGATTCGCCAGCTGCTGCCATTTTCCTTGAGCATGTAATCAAACTTAACTGGCTTATCATCAGGAATCACTAAATGTGAATGCACAACTACGCCACCACGCGTGGTTTCTTCTTCAGCATCAAAGACAAACGATTCGCCCGAATAATCCTTAAAATTATGCGCGTATGACGCAATACTTAAATTGCTAAAAACTTCATCCAATTTATTTTGTTGCTCGACGGTCAGCTTCTCACCTTCTTTACCGACAACTATGCGCGCTATTTTGTTTAAATCATGGCTATTGATAACAGCCTCTTTGATCTTGGCATAACGCCCCGCGTAGCCCAGCTGCTTTCCTTGCTTCATCACGTCTATCAGCTCTGCCTGAAACTTCTCTACTACTTGCTTTGCTGTTTCAGCCGTTTCAGCTTGAGCTGTCAAAGGCGCTGCCAGAAAGAAAGCTGCAAAAATCATTGTAAATCTTATTGCTTTTAACATGCTCTCATACCTCAAAAAAACCTGGATCCATTGATTTTAATACCAACTCTATTCAACAATTTCCACTCTCACTGGAATACCGGAAATGCTGGAAGTTGCCGGGGCTGTTGCATACGTTGGCGTAGGCTCAGGCACCATCTCACCTTCAGTTTTTGGACCTCTCAAAGCCGTTAATAATCCTTTTATCGGATGCTTTAACATATCTTCAACAGCAGTCGCCTCATAACCGCAATGCGCCATGCAGCTTGCACACTTTGGATTATTGACGTTGCCATATTTTTCCCAAGGCGTGGTATCAAGCAATTCTTGAAAAGTTGAGGCATAGCCTTCATCCGCTAACAAATAGCAAGGTTTTTGCCAACCGAATACATTGCGCGTTGGGTTGCCCCAAGGCGTGCAATTGTAATTTTGATTGCCTGCCAAGAAATCGAGATAGAGCGATGAGTGGTTAAGCTTCCATTTACGCTGTTTGCCGATCTTGAAAATGCCGCGAAATAAGTCTTTGATATCTTTACCTTTGATAAACACATCTTGGTTAGGTGCACGTTCATAGCTAAATCCTGGGGCGATAGTCACACCTTCAACTCCCAACTCGGTTACATAATCAAGAAATTCAGCAACTTCTTTTGCATTCTCACCTTGAAACAACGTGCAGTTAACCGTCACGCGGAAACCTTTGCTTAATGCCAATTTAATGGCTTCAACAGCTCTATCAAAAACACCTTCTTGGCAAACCGAGGTGTCGTGTCTTTCCTTCATTCCATCAAGATGGATGGAGAAGGTTAAATAAGGCGATGGTGTGTAATCGCCAATGCGTTTGGAAAGTAATAACGCATTAGTACACAGATAAACAAATTTTTTGCGAGCAATTAGTCCTTCGACAATTTGCGGCATTTCTTTGTGAATTAAAGGCTCGCCACCTGGAATCGATACCATCGGCGCCTCACATTCATCAACAGCCTGCATGCATTCTTCAAAAGAAAGACGTTTATCGAGAATATCGTCAGGATAATCAATCTTGCCACAACCCGCACACTCTAAATTGCAACGAAATAAAGGCTCTAACATAAGCACTAAAGGATATTTTTTAGCGCCTTTCAGCTTTTGTTTAATTAAATAACTACCGACTGCTAACTGCTGACGTAATGGAACTCCCACTAGCACACCCTCCAAGAAACTAAATAAATGATGACAAGATGACTCAAAGCCATCTTGATGATAAAAACCAGTAATGTGTGTGGCAATAAAACAACAAGACAACACAATAACTCAATTTGAAAGAGCCTTTATTGTGATGCATCTCAAAAAAACACCAAGCTTCCATATAATACAAGCGCTTACCAATTGCCGACTAGAATACTATCTTTTACAAATCGACTCCAGTTTTTGTGGTGAAAGTGCATCAGATGTCCAAAAACAACGTAATTTTCACTAATTACCCAATATCACAAAATAAAAGTAACTAACTGTTATTTAACAAAATATACAATAAAACCCGATAAGCAACTTGCACATTCACAACAAAACAACATTGCTTTGCAAAATACCAACAAACAGTCTATGATTGCCGCCATCTATAACCTGCAGCACTATTATTTACGATCAGCATTTATAAATCATGAACGGAACTCAAGCCACCCTGGACAACCCGAAATCATTGAGTAAATTATCGGACGATGATTTTCAAGCCATATTACTTGAGGGCGTATCCAGAACATTTGCGTTAACCATTCCTCAGCTACCGAAGGAACTGTATGCTGCTGTTGCGAATGCCTATCTTCTTTGTCGCATTGTTGACACCATCGAAGACGAAGTCTCGCTGTCACCAGACCAAAAACGCTATTTTTGTGCTGAATTTATTAATATTGTTAAAACCGGGGCTAACACCGAAACATTTGCAGTCGAACTTGCGCCATTGCTGTCCAATCAAACTATCCCGGCTGAGCACACACTCATTCATGTTCTGCCGCGCGTTATCGAAATCACCCATAAGTTTGCCCCCGCACAAATTGACGCTTTGGCAACCTGCGTAGAAACAATGGCTCAAGGCATGCCAATCTACCAAGCGCAAGACTTAAGTGGCGGATTGGCAACATTGGCCGACATGGATCGTTATTGCTATTACGTTGCCGGATGCGTTGGCGAAATGCTAGCCAGATTGTTTTGCCATTACTCTCCGCAAATTGCCGAACATCGCGAAGAATTACTCAAACTCTCAGTCTCATTTGGTCAAGGCTTGCAAATGACCAACATCCTGAAAGACATCTGGGATGATGCTCAACGCGGCGTGTGCTGGCTACCGCAAGACATTTTCACCGAAACCGGTTTTGACCTGAAAACGCTGACACCAGAAACCAACGATGCTCAATTTCGTTTAGGCCTGCAGCATTTAATCAGCATCGCTCATGAACACCTGCATGACGCACTGACTTACACCCAGCTTATCCCTAGCCATGAAACAGGCATTCGCAATTTTTGTCTTTGGGCACTGGGCATGGCTGTCCTCACGTTGAAGAAAGTCAAACAAAATCTGGACTTTAATGATTCTGATCAAGTAAAAATCACTCGAAACAGCGTTAAAGCAACCATCATCACCACACGATTAATAGGCCGCAATAACTATTTGCTAAGCCTGGTATTCAATGCCGTCAGCCGAGAATTAAAAACTCCTGACTGGTCGTATTCACTTCCATCATCCACTTCTAGTCAGACGGGCACATCAAGCCCGGAAGGTTCGCTGGATTCAAACACCAGCCAGTCAAATAGGAGGCATCATGTTTAACGAAGCACATACCGAAACAAATTCTATTCAGCACTACTCATCAGGTTTTTCGACCTTGGGCGCATCCGGCATTAATGCTGCTGAATTAAACAGCGCAATCTCCAAGGCCCAAGAAAAACTCCTCAGCTTTCAAGATAGCGCGGGTTATTGGGTTTTTGAACTCGAAGCGGATTGCACAATTCCATCAGAATACATTCTGATGATGCATTACTTGGACGACATTAATTTGCCGCTGCAGGCCAAAATTGCAAATTATTTACGCTCAAGACAGTCCGAAGATGGCAGTTACCCTTTTTATACTGGCGGCCCCGGTGACATCAGCGGCAGTGTTAAAGTTTACTTTGCCTTAAAATTGGCAGGCGATTCAATTGACGCTCCGCACATGGTCAAACTAAGGGAATTTATTCTCAGCCAAGGCGGGGCCGCTAAAGCCAATGTATTTACGCGCATTGCTCTGGCAATATTTAAGCAATTGCCATGGCGAGGTGTTCCGTATATTCCTGTTGAAATCATGCTTTTGCCAAAGTGGTTTCCATTTCATCTGGATAAAGTCTCCTATTGGTCAAGAACCGTTATGGTGCCGCTGTTTATCCTTTGTACATTAAAAGCGACCGCCAAAAATCCCACAAATACCAATGTACTGGAAATATTTGTTACTCACCCGGATGAGGAGCAACATTATTTCCCAGAAAGAACCTTGTTAAACAAAATCTTTCTCGGCTTGGATTTTTTAGGGCGAGTGACCGAGCCATTAATCCCAGAAAAGGCGCGCAATTTGGCAATTGAAAAAGCCAGAGACTGGTTTGTTGAACGATTAAATGGTGAAGATGGACTGGGCGGCATTTTCCCCGCCATGGTTGCCGCTTACCAATCCATGTTGCTGATTGGATTTTCTGAAGACGACGATCATGTCGTCACTTGCCGCAAAGCCATTGACAAGCTATTGGTGATTAACGAAGACGACGCCTATTGCCAGCCTTGTCTTTCGCCGGTTTGGGATACTGCCCTGGCTGCATTGGCAATCCAAGAAGTTGATAAAACCGCAAATACTCAAAGCCTTACTCGTGCTTACGACTGGCTCAAAAGCGTTCAGCTCTCCGACGAACCAGGAGACTGGCGCATTTCCAAACCGGATTTAGCTGGCGGCGGCTGGGCATTCCAATTTGCCAATCCTCATTATCCCGACGTAGATGATACAGCGGTTGTTGCCTTTGCAATGGCTGAGTCAAATTTACCCAATTTGGAAGAGTCCATACATCGCGCCACACGTTGGATAGTGGGCATGCAGTCGAAAAATGGCGGCTATGGCGCATTTGATGTCGACAACACCTATTACTATCTGAACGAAATTCCGTTTGCCGATCATGGTGCCTTACTGGACCCCCCTAGTTCTGATGTCAGCGCCCGTTGCGCCATGTTGATGGCACGCGTCGCGAAGAACCACCCTGACTACCTCCCCGCACTGGAACGCACGATTAGCTACCTGCGTACAGAGCAAGAAGCCGATGGATCTTGGTTTGGACGCTGGGGAACCAATTACATCTACGGCACCTGGTCTTCACTAATGGGACTTGAGCAAACACCTGTACCAAAAAGCGACCCGATGTATACCAAAGCGGTTGCCTGGTTAAAAAGCGTACAGCGAGAAGATGGTGGCTGGGGCGAAGACAACTACAGCTATCACGACGCAAGCTTTGCCGGCAAATACCATTTCAGCACATCATTCCATACCGCATGGGCATTGCTAGGCTTAATGGCGGCCGGTGAAGCAAATAGCCCGGAAGTAAAAGCCGGCATTGAATTTATCTTGCGTAAACAACAATCCAACGGTGTTTGGGATGATCCATGCTTCACAGCACCTGGCTTTCCGAAAGTGTTTTATCTGAAATACCACGGCTATGACAAATTCTTCCCGTTATGGGCATTAGCCAGATATCGTAATGAGCTAAACAAGTCGTGATTACTGGTTTTGTAGTCGCCCTGCCCGAAGAAGTTCGAACGCTTACAGCAAAAAAAATGGCTAAAGGCCAAACCGTGTCAATTACTGACGGTTGCATCATTGCATATTCGGGCACCGGTGTTGATAACGCCGAATTGGCCGCAGAAAAGCTCGTTGCGCTCGGCGCAGCCAAGCTGGTCAGCTGGGGATGCGCAGCGGCGCTCGACCCAACTCTATCGGCGGGCACATTGGTGCTACCCAGTGAATTAGTCGGTGCTGACCAGATGATTTTAAACATCGATGTCAACTGGCATAGCCACACCGTACACAAGCTTCAAGCCCATTTGTCTATAAATACCGGGCGATTAGCTGAAAGTAGCGTACTGGTCGCCACCAGTGCAGAGAAATCAACACTGCATATCAATACCGACGCAGTCGCTGTTGATATGGAAAGCATCGCTATTGCTAAGGTCGCGAAAAAATACTCCCTGCCTTTTCTGGCAATTAGAGCTATTGCAGATCCGGCCGACATGAACTTGCCGAATTCAATAGGCGCTTCATTAAATCAGCAAGGCGATGTTGAGTTAAGCAAATTACTGTTGTTTCTTGCGCTACATCCTGGTGAGCTCCCAGGCCTGATCAAGCTAGGCCTGCATTTTAATTCAGCCCAGAAAACCTTGAAGCGGGTTGCAAAACATCTTAATGAAATTAGCCAATTTCAAATCGCAGATCCAGCTCAATAAATTACAACTCATATTTACATCCTGAAGTTATTCTCCGGGATAGATAGAAAAACTCTCAAGAGGCAAACATGACATTTAGTATCGCGGAACTATTATCTCAACACAGCACGGACAAATTCGATCTCTACGAGCAATTTCTAAATAACCAGTTAGTCAGAGTTTTAAAAACAATTGGCTATGACCGCCATTACAAAAGAGCTATTGGCCAATATCTTTATGATCAAGACGGCACCGAATACCTGGACTTACTCAGTGGCTTTGGCGTATTCGCCATCGGCAGAAACCATCCCACTGTCATCAGCGCCCTTAAAGAGACCTTAACACTTGAGCTTCCCAATTTGGTACAGCTTGATGTATCGGTATTAAGCGGCTTGCTTGGTCGGGAAATTCTTAAAACAACGCCAGAAAACCTGAATAAAATCTTTTTCTGCAACTCTGGGACAGAAGCCGTCGAAGCTGCCATCAAGTTTGCCCGTTACACCACTAAACGCGAAAAAATTGTCTTTTGCGAACATGGTTATCACGGCCTAACAATGGGCTCACTGTCATTAAATGGCGAAGAAATCTTCCGTGAAGGCTTCGGCCCTCTGGTACCAGGCTGCAGCTCTGTGCCATTTAACGACATTGAGGCACTGGAAAAAGCACTTAGCAACAAAGATGTCGCGGCATTTATTGTCGAGCCGGTGCAAGGCAAAGGCGTTAACGTACCTGACGACAACTACCTCCCTGAAGTAGAACGTTTATGTAAAAAATACGGCACCTTGTTTGTTGCAGACGAAGTACAAACTGGCCTGGGGCGCACTGGAAAATTCTGGGCGATTGATCATTGGAATGTTCAACCTGACATGATCTGCATGGCCAAAGCTTTATCAGGCGGGTTCGTACCCGTTGGCGCTGTAGCGATGACACCAAAAATCATGGATACCGTATACAACCGCATGGACAGAGCTGTCGTACATGGTTCAACTTTTGCCAAAAACAATATGGCCATGGCAGCCGGACTTGCCACCTTGCATGTCATGGAAGCAGAAAAACTGGTTGAAAACAGCGCCAAAGTGGGCACCGAAATAATCAATAGCCTGAATGCACTTTCCGGCAAATATGAATTTTTAAAAGAAGCCCGCGGCAAAGGCATGATGATTGCCATCGAATTCCAATCGCCGAAAAGTCTTACCTTAAAAGCCGCCTGGGCGATGTTGGAAGCTGCTAACAAAGGCTTGTTCTGTCAGATGATCACAATTCCTTTGTTTAAAGAACATCACATTCTGACGCAAGTGGCAGGTCACGGTATGAATGTGGTCAAACTCCTGCCACCGTTAAATCTCACCACAAAAGATCGCGACCATATTATTAGTGCTTTTGATAAGGCCATTGCAGATACTCATCAAGTTCCTGGCTCGATATGGGATTTAGGCAAAAATTTGGCCGGCCATGCCCTTAAAGGCAAACGCGGTTAATTTCACAATACGTTTATGAAAAAACTACTCATTCTATCCAGCCTGATAGCACTGCTGTTCAATACACAAGCTATCACTGCACATGCCGTGATTACCGATTATTCATTAAAAATCACGCCGATCCATGCGAATAAAGCCGACCAAGTCGAACTTAGCTTCAATTCCAAAGTTGAATTAGGCCTATCTCAAGTTTTTTTAGTCAGGAAAGGCGACAAGCATGAATTATTGCAAGTCTCGAGTGGCACAAAGCAAGGGCAAATTATTATTCACATCCCGGCCCTGGAAATAGGTGATTACGCGCTCAGGTTTAAAGTGTTCGCGGCTGACGGGCATTTAACCGAAGACATTATTCGTTTCAAAGTTTCTCAATAAGGTTCCAATGGCTGGTATTGCTGATTTTCTTGACTCCCTGATTGGTGGATTTGACCTGATTTGCTTTTGCATGGCAATCGGCGGTCTGTTGTGGGGGCTTTTTTTGTTACGCCCATGGGAAAACTCCGCCACGTTAAATGCCCTGTTATTACAAAAAACCATTAGCCTGATCTACAAAGGCGGTTTTTGGTTGGCTGCGGCGCAATTATTTAAAATCGTGCTGAAAGTCTGGTTAATGACGGCAGTTCTGGAGCGCTGGCCCTTCCCTGAATTTGCTGACACCACTCAATTCATCGGCGGCATGATTCGCGCGGCTTTAACTGCAGCCATGGCCAGTTATTGCTACTTCGTGTTGAGCAAACACCCATTTTCAAAACAACACTGGATCATTGCCGGTCTAGTCACCTTACCGATGATTATTTCCGGCGCGTGGTTAGTCCATGCAGCTGGTCGTTTTGATAACCGCTTCATGCTGATGTCATTGACAGTCACTCATCAACTGGCTGCAGCCGCCTGGGTAGGCGGCATATTTCAACTGATTAATGTTTGGTTACTGAGCAAACGCGACGACATTTCCGGTGACTTATGGCCGTTGTTATTGAAGCGCTTTTCCATCTTCGGAATCGCCTCAATCGGTGCTATCCTGCTCTCCGGTTTACCCATTACCCTGCAATATATCGACAGCTGGAATGGTCTGATTGGTACCGGATACGGCAATTTATTAATGGTAAAAGTGGTGTTATTATCCTTGGCACTGGGTTTTGCCTGGCTCAATCGCTCTGCAGTCCTGAAGTATGTCAATCTCGGTAATGGCTACGCTCTCAACAATCGCGTTCCCTACTATGTGCAAACAGAAACCTTAGTACTGGTCATCCTGTTATTCACTGCAGCCAGTTTGGCATCGCAACCTCCTGCCATAGATATACCGGATCTTACCGCCAGCTGGCAGGAAGTGACCGGCACGTTTACTCCCAAAATGCCAAGTATCACCTCACCTACGCATACCGATTTGATTGCCGGCGAAGCGGGGCGTGTTGCCATTATTGACCAAACCCCCTCAATAGCAGCGACTGAATGGTCAAATTACAACCACAACATCGCTGGCATATTTCTAACAGCAATGAGCTTCTTGGCCATGCTCTCTTATATGAAATATTTACCAGCACCATTCTCGGCACTGGATAAATACGTCCATCTGACAAAATACTGGCCTCTTGGATTTGTTTGCTTAGGCATATTTTTGTTTTTCCGCAGTGACGCTGAAACCTGGCCCTTAGGACCAATCGGTTTTTGGGAAAGCACTTTCAATAATGGTGAAGTTTTACAACATCGCATCGCAACCCTTTTGGTGCTCGTGCTGGGATTCATGGAATTGGCGGCGCGCATCACGAAAAACCCTGACAGCAAATTGCCATACGTCTTCCCGGTTTTGGCTGCGTTCGGCGGCCTGATGCTGCTCACTCACTCCCATGTAGGCTTTCAAGCCAAAAGTGCATTTCTTATCCAAGTGGGCCACACCACTATGGGGATTTTTGCACTGATCTTGTCGTGCGGCCGCTGGCTGGAATTAAAACTGGACAGCCCAGGCAAAGACATCGCCGGATTTGTTTCCGTTTTCGCCCTGTTTCAGATGGGTCTTATTCTGATGTTCTATCTCGAACCTTTATACTGATATGAATACATTATCGAACTATCCACTGCTGCAAGCTATCCACACTCCCGCCGACCTTCGTCAATTAAGCAAAGACCAGCTCAAGCCCTTGGCGCAGGAGTTGCGGGAGTACCTGACCCATACGGTCAGCATCTCCGGTGGGCATTTTGCCGCAGGGCTAGGCA
>JABFRC010000180.1 GCA_013141375.1 Methylococcaceae bacterium
ACTTTTTGTTCTGGGTGAAAATATTGCGCAAACCTACCAGTTCATCAGTACCGGAAATGCCGAATTAGGTTTTGTGGCATTGTCGCAAGTCATTGACAATGGCAAGATTGCTAGTGGCTCGGGTTGCATTGTGCCTGAAAACCGCCATTCACCAATCAAGCAAGATGCGGTTTTGCTCACCTTGGGGGCCAATAATCCCGCAGCGATTGCACTGCTTGAGTATTTAAAATCGGATCCGGCATTGGCAATCATCGAAAAATACGGGTACGGTTTACCTAAACAATAACCTTTTTTTTAAATATGCTGACCGCCGCCGATTTCAATACACTGTTATTAACATTTAAAGTCGCCAGTATCGCCACCGTGTTGATGTTATTGATTGGCACTCCATTAGCCTGGTGGCTGGCGCGCACGCAATCCGGCTGGAAAGGCATCATCAATGCCGTCGTCGCACTGCCGTTGGTATTGCCACCGACGGTGTTGGGCTTCTATTTACTGGTGCTGATGGGCCCGGCTGGAGCGGTTGGCAAATTCACCAACTGGCTGGGCATCGGCACGTTGCCGTTTACCTTTGCCGGTTTGGTGATTGCCTCTGTAATGTATTCGTTACCGTTTGTGGTGCAACCCTTGCAGACGGCGTTTGCGGCCATCGGCCAACATCCTCTGGAAGCGGCGGCAACGCTTCGGGCCAGTCCATTTGATACATTTTTTAGCGTGGTGGTGCCATTAGCAAAACCAGGCTTCATGACCGGCGCCATTTTAGGTTTTGCCCATACTGTCGGTGAATTTGGCGTGGTGTTGATGGTCGGCGGCAACATTCCCGATAAAACCCGCGTGGTGTCGGTGCAAATCTACAATCATGTCGAAGCCCTGGAATACAGCGAAGCCCACTGGCTGGCCGGATGTCTGTTATTGTTTTCCTTTAGCGTGTTACTAATCTTATACACCGCGCTTAAAACCCATCCTGTGGCACATCCGCTTAAATAAATGTCATCAATCCAAGCTCGTTTCCAGCTCGACTACGGCGACTTCAAACTGGATGTCGACCTGCAATTGCCAGGCACCGGCATTACCGTGTTATTCGGCCATTCCGGCTCCGGCAAAACTACGCTGTTGCGCTGCATCGCGGGGCTGCAACGCGCTCCACAAGGCCTTCTGGAAATCAACGGTAAGCTGTGGCAAGACAGCGAGCACTATGTATTTTTGCCCACGCATAAACGCTCACTCGGCTATGTCTTTCAGGAAGCCAATTTATTTCCACATTTAACGGTAAAGCAAAACCTGCAGTTTGGTTTAAAGCGGATTAAGCCCGCCCCAGATTCGAGCAAGCTTGCTCAAACGCTTGAATTACTGGGTATTGATCATTTAATGGAGCGCATGCCCGAACGATTATCCGGCGGTGAACGCCAGCGGGTTGCCATTGCCCGGGCGCTGGCGCTAAATCCCGACATTCTGTTAATGGACGAGCCGCTGGCGTCACTGGATTTCAAGCGTAAACAGGAAATTCTGCCATTTTTAAGCCGCTTGCACCAAGAGTTGGCGATTCCCGTTCTATATGTTACCCACTCCCAGCAGGAAGTCGCGCAATTGGCCGATTACCTGGTGGTATTGGCTGACGGCAAAGAAATTACGTCAGGTCTTCCTGCGGATACCTTAACCCGTCTTGATATGCCCATGGCACAGGATAAACAACAAGCCGCTACCGTTTGGCAGGCCACGGTTGTCGAACATGAAAGCGAATACCATTTAACACGGGTTGAATTTTCCGGTGGTGCTTTGAGTCTTCCTAGCATTGATGCCGACGTTGGCACACCGTTGCGGGTACAAATCTATGCTCGCGACGTCAGCATCGCGCTCGAAGCGCCAACCGCCACCAGTATTCTCAACGTATTGCCCGCAACCATCACAGGTATTGTTGATGATCAAAGTGGCCAAAGTATTGTGCGTTTATTGGTTGGTACTCAGCCCTTGTTGGCGAATATCACCCGAAAATCGGCCATTTTATTAGGCTTAAAAATCGGCATGGAAGTGTACGTACAAATCAAAGGCACCTCGATTTTAAATTAACCGGCATCTGATAAAGTAATGAAAATTTCTGTGGTGATACCCACCTACAATCGTTGCGAGTTGTTACAGCGCGCCTTGCGTTCAGTGTTTTCTCAAAATCGGTTGCCTGCTGAAGTCATTGTTGTCGATGATGGTTCGACGGATGAGACGGTCGCGATGCTTAATAAGGTTTTTCCGCAAGTTATCACTGTTCACCAGGCAAACGGCGGCGTCAGTCGCGCCCGAAATCTTGGTATCCAACACGCTAGCGGCGACTGGCTGGCTTTTCTGGATTCCGACGATGAATGGCTACCTGGGAAACTGCATCAACAGCTAAGTGCATTGACTGACAATCTGGATCACAAGATTTGTCACACAGAAGAACAATGGATACGCAACGGCATTCGCGTCAATCCCGCCAAACAGTATGCTAAGAAAGGTGGCTGGATATTTAGTGATTGCCTGGCTTTATGCGCGATATCGCCGTCCACTGCAATGATCCATCGTTCGGTTTTTGACGACATTGGAACATTCGACGAGAACTTGCCCGCCTGCGAAGACTACGATTTGTGGCTTAGAATTTCAGCAAAATATCCGGTGTTGTTAATCGAAGAGCCGCAAATCAGAAAGCATGGGGGGCATGAAGATCAGCTCTCGCTCGCTTATTGGGGAATGGATCGATTCCGTTTAGTAGCCCTGCAAAAAATAATTGATAGCAGTGAACTTTGCGACGAAAATCGACAAGCCGCCCTTGAAATGTTGCTATACAAAGCTGCTATTTATCTTAATGGCTTGATTAAGCGTGGTAAAAATGAAGAGGTGTTAGCCTATCAGCAGCTTATTGAGCATTACTCGGGCTTGCGATAATCACTTGCTAACAGTTAGCTGTGTGATTGAAGCTTATGTCGATATAAAATCTGCTGAAAAAACCATGGAGTGTAAAAATGAAAGCGTCAACGTTAATTCTACTTGCCACAATGCTGATGCCAATTTCAGTAAACGCCGGCTTCAATGCTTTTATAAATGGCGAGAAGCTTCACGATAAATCAACCGCCTACAAAAGCGGTGATATTGATACTGCTGAGCTCTATGATGCCGGGGCTTATGTTTATTATGTAATGGGGGTTGTTGATGCCACGATTGGCTCGGGTTTGTTTTGCCCAAAAAATATCACATCAGATCAAGCGGCAAATGTTGTATCTACCTACCTGAATGAGCATCCGGAATTATGGAATACAAGTGCCGATTCACTTGTTAAAGCAGCGCTCGCTAAAGAATGGCCATGCCCGAAGTAGTTTTGCATAAGCAAATGCGCTACAAACTCAAAGTTCTAAATTCGTTACAAGGCCGTGAGCGTTCCCATACGCGCTCAAAATCTTCTCTTAGTTGGCGATTACGCGCAGGCAGGTTGGGGCTCCAGACACCTTCATAGCGATTTCCAACCAGCCGAAACAAGTATGCGTCGCTGTCATTGGCAACGTAAGCCGAAAGATACTGAAGATCTTCGTTTTCAATTGGAGCGCGAATAAGAAAATGCGAGGACAGTTTTTGCGCCAAGTCGATTACTGGATGTAACTGATTTTGCAGGTTCGCAGGTTCTTGAATGATGAGCTGAACGCCACCGTTATGACTGCGCAGCGCAAATTGTTTGAGTGCTTCAACAATTTCTTTATGCCCATACAAGGGCAGTTCCAGGTCACGACTGTAAATATAAAGTCGGCGGCGCGCGGTGTTTATCAATTGCAAGGTTGCGGCTAAGGTGGCTTCCATGGTTTCCATGCGCACGGCCTCAACAGTCACTGCACGAGTTTTTGGGGCAGGGCGCACAACTTTTTCGATCGGTTGCAACAGCATTTGCACCGCTTGATGCGGTATACCGACTTCGGAAAAGATATCACCTTCTTTAGTAAAACCGGCTTTTTCATAAAAGCCCAATGCGCTAAGTTGTGCATGAGCGGTGATTTTTGGCAGATCAAGATTGCGGGCTTTTTCAATGACGGCGCGCAGCAATGATTGACCAACGCGCTGGCCTCGCCATTCAGAGAGTACGGCCATGCGTCCCAGTTTACCTTCAGGTGACAGCCTGGCTGTGCCAATCGGGCGGCATTGCGCATCACGCGCAATAAAAAGATGGCAATGTCGGTCGAGCTCGTCGAATTCTAATTCGACGGGTATTTGCTGTTCAACAACAAATACCAAATTGCGCACGTATTGCAGATCCTCAAAATCGGACTGGTAATTTGCGGGTTCAAGGTAAAAGTTTGGGATATCCATAGTTAATACAATGCCGAAAAGTTGACTTGGTTACGAGTCAGAACTGGTCAAATCAAAGAGATGAGGCTTGGTATGTTATGGGCTTAGTTGAGCTTTATGCAACCGGAAGTTGGTATTGGGTAGTAATAATTTGGCGTCTTTCCGGATAAGGAAGCATACAAATCCAAACCAACCAGTCAGTGCTACATCAAGTGGAGTTATGCTAGGGAAGCGCTGATTAAATCCTTCTACAGACTCTCGGCAACTGCTCCTGCGTTGCTCTACCTCCTGTATCCATGCAGTCGAGGGTGAACGGTAACTTATTGATTTATTTGGTAGTGAGCTTCTCGAGCCATGTGCGAAATCAATTTGTTCAGCACTTCCCTAGCGTTGCTGCCGCCAGCGGTAATAGGTTTTGCCATCATCACAGCGCCAACTGGAATTTTGGCTGTCAGTTTGTGTCTGGCAATGGTGGTCGATTTTATATTGATCCCAATCATTATCATCGACTGTTACCCCGAAATATAAGCTGCCTAGCTTTAACAACATTACCGCAGCGATCAGGTATATAGCGCTTTCAAAGGGTTTACGGCGCAAATAATCCAAGGTAGGTTGCAAGGAAGAGGGGATTTTCATGATGTCTCCAGTTGGGCATATAAATCATGGGTTGCTGATTATTCTACCGTGTTATCGCTTTTGGTAAATTCAAGCTAAAAAAAGGGGCGCTTGTGCGCCCCTGAGAGGTCAAACACGACTCATACCAATCCCAAATATATGGGTTAAAACACGCTGTTAAATAAAAAATCAGGGGATATGACCTATTTCGGGGTCAGGGTTTGTAGAAGTTCTTCAATGAATTCATGCTTACAGTTTTCTAACATTATGATTCATATATATTTTATATAAAATACCGAGAGTTAAATATTCGTGGCGCAATATGTGCTTTTGCAATCTTGTTTAGCTTAATTCATCTTGTCTAAACCAAATAAATCATTTGATACATCATTGAATTCCGTTGTTTACGATGCTGTATGTCGATTTGAATGGCTTTGACAGGGTGGCATTTCGCTCAGCGGTGCATAACAACTAATAACTGGAGGTAGAAATGAGATATGACTTTATCCGGCGCCACATTCCCCAATGGACGCTTTTTTTTGGATTGTTGATTGTCTTGGGGAACGCCCATGCCATACCCAAACTGATCATTAGCAGCGCCGCACTGAATAAAAATGGTGTATTAACAGTTAAGGGCAGTTTTGCCACAGCTAAAGGCGAATCCATGCCGCAGGAGAATCAATTACAACTATTGCATGGAGAAGGTGGGGTTTTGGGTAATAAAACCTTCACTGCCAACAATAATAGAAACAAAAAGCAAAGTTTCATTTTTACTGTTCCAAAAGAGCAATTGAATGAACAGCCCTGTTCCGTGGAAATTAGTATCGACGGGGTCAGTGTTAGTAAAAAAGTCAGCGGGACCACCAAGGAATGCAGCTTGACACCGATCTGCAAG
Source organism: Methylococcaceae bacterium (assembly GCA_013141375.1). Lineage (GTDB taxonomy): Bacteria > Pseudomonadota > Gammaproteobacteria > Methylococcales > Methylomonadaceae > JABFRC01. Next base: position 5,810 of record JABFRC010000180.1, read on the forward strand.
ATCATGACGCCCACGCTGCAAAAAGGCCTGGAAGCTGTAGCATTTGAAGCGGGTAAACCTGTAAATTTTAGTGCCGGAGCCCAATTAAAAGACAAATCGGCAACTCCACTTAAATATGAATGGGATTTTTCGGGCGGCGCGATTGGACAGCCTATGGAATTAGGTCAAGGGCGTTTTTATCACGATGGTCATCCGAACACCCAAAATGCTACCGTAACCTTCATCAAAGATAACAGTTATTATCGGGCGCGATTTTCTGCAACTGATACCAAAGGTCACCGCTGTGAAGCCAGTTTGATGGTAAAGGTAGGTGATCCAGTGTCTGCACCGGAATCGGTGAAGACACTGGCGGATGCATCAGCTAAGGACGCACCTTTACGCGGTACTGAGCTGGAGGGCCAAACTGATGATGTGGTGGTGATGCCTTTTGAGCAATGGAGCATGAGCCATGATGGTGACATGAAATCCATACGCAATGGCTGGATGCCGTTCAATCCGGTAGTCACATCCATGAATGCTTACGCTTATAAAAAAGCGCTTAAACCGATATCGTTAGGTAGTAAAGACCTGCTCATGCGTTATTCCGCCGCCTCCAACCCCCAAGACCCGGTAGGTTCGCGTTCAATTAACACCACTAGTCGAAATTATCCGGTCACTGATGGTAACGACATGTTAAACGCGGATATTCAAAAAACAGACATCTGGAACACCTCAGGCTCCAATCTGGATTCTGACCGAGTTTCCGGCGGCGCCTACCGAATTGCCGGCACAGGCTCATATTCCATTATTGATGATTTAAAGGATGCCAATGGCAATCCGGTCACCTATCTGGTTGATACAGCGGCTTATCGGAAAACCCCCTGGATCATGGATAAATACTTTAGCCTGGCCATACCGGATCCGGCCAATCCCGGAAAAACCAAATCTGTACCCGGGGTTGCTCCGGATTACGATGAAGGTGCCGTGCGCGCATACATGAATAACGGTGTGCGAACAATGTTCAACGACCCCAACAACAGCGATCACGGTCGTTATATGCCGGGTAAGGCTCAGCCTTATGAAGTTAACGAAGCTCAAGCATTTTCAGGCTTCAATCCGCAAGTCTGGAATCCTTATACCAGCGCGTATGAAGTCGGCAAAACAGAATGGTGGAAAGCAAACCAAATCCCGATTACCGGCATCGACGACCAGGGACGGGTGAATCCCTTCAACGTGTTGCGTGTCGAAGCAGTCGATAAATCTGGTGCAACGTTGGCTAAAACGGACGGTGTATTGTCTTCGGGGCGCGATTTTCATTGTCGCGAATGCCACAGTAAAGGCGGCATCGCCGCGCCGGAAAATCCTCCACACACCAAGGCAGCTTGTCGTGGCAGTGCATTCGGATTGGTCTCGGATGCTCGTCGTGTTGCCAATAAACGTGCACCTTATCCGGCTTGTGAAGAAAAACCCAAATTATTCAGCGTCACAGATATAGGTGGGGTGCCCGGCAATCCGTTCGATGAAGAATATGCGGCATCCATGAATGCGGAGAGTCTCCATGAATTCTATGATGGCTTTTACATGTTAACCAACATGCAGCACGGCACCATTAATTCCACCTCAGGCAAAGTCAATGGCGACCGCCCGATGAACTGCTGGGGTTGTCATTTTTCGGCCTATCAGGCAGACAATTTCGGTATGAAATGGTCGGATGGCGGGCGAAATGGTGTTGATGACGCCGCGTTTTATCCCGATTTTTCCGTGACCATGCACCGTTTCCATGGCGAACTGCAATGGAATAGCGCCAAAAACGGGATTAAGCGTAAAGATAATGGCATGTATGCTCGTTTTGACTGGCGCAAGGGCGACAAAATACGCACTGCAAATACAAACTTAAATCCTGAAACTCTGTTTCCAGTGTTTGGCGAAGACGGGAAACAGTTGCCTATGGAAGAGAACTGTCTGAAATGCCATGGTGGTAAACGTGAGCAGCACTATCGCGACCGCATGTTCACTGCGGGCGTGACTTGTTACGATTGTCATGGAGACATGCTGGCGATGGGCGGCGCATTCACCAAAACTGACGGCAGACCGGGTGTGAAAGATCCTACAAGCGTGGATGACGCCAGTGGTGAGAGGCATGATTTGTTCCGCACCCCCTGGTATGACGAGCCCGATTGTGGTTCGTGCCACACCGGTACAGGCAAACAGGATGTGCTGAAAACCGCGTTCGATCCGTTGCAACCGGCGCAAATGAGCAAAAAGCCGGATTTAAATAATCCTGATACTGCACGTTTTGCCGTGATTCCACGCGTTAAGAAAACAATCACAATGAGGGCGACAAAACCATATAACCTCACAACTCAAGCGTTTGAAAATTTTGATGAACCTTTGAGTATCGATGCTGCGGTATTTCGCGAAGGCAAGGATAGCCATGGTAACGTGGCCTGTGGCGCCTGCCACGGTGCGGCTCATGCCATCTGGCCCAACCGCGATCCTAAAGCCAATGACAATGTCACAGCACTGCAATTACAAGGACATACCGGTACGATTCTGGAGTGCAACGTCTGCCACACCGCCGATTCATTCAAATTAGAAGATGACCTTGATGGGGGGCTATACAGCGGCGACAAGAAAGAAGGAATTTTGGGTGGACCGCATAATATGCATCCGGTCAACGATCCGTATTGGTGGAACAGCAGCAATGGTGGCAACGGGGGCTGGCATAACGAATTTGCCAAAAAGTCTGGCAAAAATGGTGAAGACCAATGTGCTGCCTGCCATGGCACTAATCACAAAGGTACTCGCTTATCCAGAACGCCCGTCGAGCGGGTATTTATCAATACCAAGGCCAAAGGAGTTAAAGCTAAAGTGGTGGTGCCGGCGGGTACCTCAATCAGCTGCGATATGTGCCACAGTCTGGATCAAAGTTTTACTAAAAATACCCAGCCAGCCTCTGTGAACAACCATCAAGCAGAAGTTGCAAATCAGGCAAATAATCAATTACCTTCATCAATAGATAGCGAGGGAGGTATGGGGTCAGGGCGATAACACTACTTGTTTGCCAAACCAAGGGGTGCAACTGCGCCCCTTTTTGAATTGATCTCAACATTTACATATACAACCCAATGGGATGTAAAGTAGCCGTATTGAAAGCAACAGTTAATTAAGACTACTTTCTGACTTCTCCGTTGAAATCCTTAGCCAGAGCGACTTAAACACACTTTTGATGTCATCCAGATAGGTGTAAGCCACGGGAATGACCAGTAAACTAAGCAGCGTTGATGTGACCAATCCACCAATTACCGCGACAGCCATCGGGCTACGGAAAGATGAATCGGCATTGCCAGTGCCCATGGCGATGGGCAGCATGCCGGCGCCCATCGCGATTGTGGTCATTACAATTGGCCGAGCCCGTTTGTGGCAGGCATCCAGCAAAGCATCTATCCGGTTTAAACCATGATCGCGTCGGGCGACGATGGCGTATTCAACCAGCAGGATAGAGTTCTTGGTCGCGATGCCCATCAGCATAATAAGCCCGATCAAAGAAGGCATCGAAAATGCTTTGCCCGTTAACAGCAAGGCCACAAAGCCGCCGCCGAACGAAAGCGGCAGGGCTGCAAGAATGGTAATCGGCTGTAAAAAATCCTTGAACAGCAGTACCAGTACGATAAATATGCACATAACCCCAGTTAGCATCGCAAGTCCAAAGCTGGCAAACAGCTCGCCCATCATTTCGGCATCGCCAATGCTGATTTGTTTTACTCCGGCCGGCAGATTGCGAATACTCGGCAGGTTTTGAACGGCATTGGTGACATCGCCAAGCGGTTTACTGGACAGTTCAATTTCAAAATTGACATTGCGAGAACGGTCATAACGATCAATAACGGCTGGCCCGCTGGATAGTTCCATTTTCGCCACTTGGCTGAGCATCACAGAGCCGGCACCGGCTTTGCCGGAAGGTACGGCAAGACGTTCCAATACTGATAAATCGCGTCGACCATCTGCGGCAAGTTTGACCACCACCGGCACTTGGCGCTGAGCCAGATTCAACTTTGCCAAGGACCAGTCGTAATCACCCACGGTGGCAATGCGCAAAGTTTCGGCAATTGCAGCGGAAGTCACGCCCAAATCAGCAGCGCGGGAGAAATCAGGACGCACCGCAATTTCCGGCCTGACCAGTGCTGCGCTTGAGGCAATGCTGCCAAGGCCGGGAATGGTGCGAAGATCCTTTTCCACGTTACGTGCCGCCGTGTTGAGTGCTTGCGGGTCATCGCCGCTTAATACCAGCACATACTTTTCACCGGATGCGCCCAGGCCGACCTTGGTGCGCACACCCGGCAGATTTTGCAAAGCCTGGCGAATCTCCTGCTCGATGACCTGTTTACGTACCGGTCGGTCCTGTCGATTAGCAAGAGTGATTGTCAACGTGGCTTTGCGCACTTCGCCAGTGCCTTGCGAAGGTCCCAGCGGATCGCTGCCTGCCGACCCCGCGCCGATTGTTGTGTAAATGTTGTTGACGTAATTAATCCTGGAGATCAACTTCCGCGCCGCTTCTGCAGATGCGCGAGTTTGCGCCAGTGTGGCGCCCGGTGATAATTCAACAAATACCTGAGTTTGAGGATTATCGTCCGGCGGAATGAAGCCGGTGGGCAAAAGTGGAATTAAAAATAGTGAGCCGATAAAAAATGCTGCCGCACCCAAAATGGTGATGAGACGATGATGAAGACACCAGGCGGCAAGCTTCATGTAATTGCGCATAATGCGCCCTTCGGGTGGGGAATAATGACCGGTATTCTTTAACAGATAGGCAGCCATCATCGGTGTTAGCATCCGGGCAACGACCAGCGATGCGATGATCGCCAATGCTGCAGTCCAGCCAAATTGTTTGAAAAACTGTCCGGCGATGCCGCTCATGAAGGCAGTGGGTAAAAATACTGCCACCAAAGAAAAAGTGGTGGCAACAACTGCCAGCCCAATTTCATCAGCAGCTTCCATTGCCGCCTGATAAGGTGTTTTGCCCATACGCAGATGGCGAATGATATTTTCGACTTCAACGATGGCATCATCCACCAAAATGCCGATCACCAGCGACATTGCCAGTAGTGTGACTACGTTGAGAGAGAAGCCAAAATGTTCCATGCCAAAAAACGCCGGAATCACTGACAAAGGCAGCGCAACGGCTGAGATAAACGTGGCACGCCAATCGCGTAAAAACAGCCAGACCACCAATACGGCAAGCAATGCGCCTTCATACAGCATGGTCATCGAACCTTGGAACTCTTCTTCAACTGGGGTGACAAAGTTAAAGGCTTCAGTGAATTCAATATCCGGATTGGCAGTCTGTAACTCGGCCAGGGCTTTTTTGACACCGTCGCCTACTTCCACTTCACTGGCGCCGCGACTACGCGTGACCTCAAAGCCGACCACAGGTTTGCCATTGAACAAGGCTAAAGCGCGTGGTTCAGCGACGGTATCGGTAACGGTTGCAACCTGATCCAGTCGAATGCGGCGGCCATCGGCCAGAGACAGTTCCATGGGGCGCAATTCATCAACCGACGTGACATTGGCCAGGGTTCTGACCGGTTGTTCACCACTGCCTAGGTCAGTGCGTCCGCCTGCGCTTTCCTGTTGGACTGCGCGTAATTGACGGGAGATATCAGATGCTGTAGCACCAAGCGCTTGAAGTTTGACTGGGTCCAGAGCAATGGTGACTTCCCGGCTGACGCCGCCGACTCGATTGACCGAGCCAACGCCGCGAACGGACAGCAGTTTTTTGGCAATGGTATCTTCCACAAACCACGATAGTGCTTCTTCATCGCGTTGTTTGGACGCTACGGTTAAAGCAAGTATTGGTGAGCCTGCAACATCCAGTTTGCTGACGGAAGGTTCGCGTAAGTCGCCCGGTAAATCGGTGCGCACTTTGGAAACGGCAGAGCGTACATCGTCTACGGCTTCTTGCACCGGCTTTTCAAGTCTGAACTCAGCCCGAATTGTTACGCTGCCATCCTGCACTTTAGTGGTTAAATGCTTTAAACCCTGCAGCGCGGCAATGGCATTTTCTATTTTGCGAGCGACTTCGGTTTCAAGTTGCGAGGGTGATGCGCCGGGCAACGCCGCAGTCACGGTGACTGTCGGAAGATCCAGGTCCGGAAAGTTCTGGATCTTCATGGCGTTGAAACTTACCAGTCCGGCGAATGTCAGCAATACAAACAGCATTTGCGCGGGAACGGGATTGCGGATACACCAGGCGGAAACATTCATTTTTGCACCACTTTGACAGTATCGCCGTCGGCTAGAAAAGATGCACCGCTTGCGACCAGACGATCATCGGCATTGATGCCTGAGAGGATTTCCAGGCTGTCGCCCGTTCTTCTGCCTAACTGCACTTTGACTTGGCTGACCTTGGCGCGATCGTCTGACTGTTCACTCAAGCGGAATACATAACTAAAACCTTCCCGCAATGAAATCGTGTCTTGAGGAATCGTCAAACCGCTGCTGTTACCTAAGGTAAACTCGCCATGCGCGAACATACCGGCGCGTAGTCCTTGTTTATCGGCAGCAGGTAAATCGACATAAACCAGCCCATTGCGACTTTGGGCGTCCAGCGTCGGAGCCAGAAATCTGATTTTTCCAGTCACTTGGCCGACATTAGGGACAATTACGGAAACGGCTATGCCGGGTTTTAATTGCGACATTTCGGCCGCAGTTAATTCACCGCGCCACTCAAGTCGGTTTTGTCTGATCAGTCGAAATAATTCCTGGCCTTTTGCCGCAACGGCACCCAGTGTGGCGCTGCGTGATGAAATAATGCCATCGTCACTGGCCAGCACGCGGGTATATTTCTGACGCAATAACTGGAAATCCAATTGCGCTTTAGCTGACTGTGTTTTGGCAAGTGCGGTTTTTTCGCTGGTGAGATATTGGTCGACTTGCTGGCTACTTAAGGCACCGGTAGTAGCGACCTGTTTGGCACGACTGGCATTAAGCCTGGCATCGCCGAGCGTGGCTTCAGCTTCGGCTAATGTGGCCTTGGTTTGAGCAACATCGGCCAGTACACTTTCGTCAGCAAATACAGCAAGAAGTTGGCCTTTTTTTACT
>JABFRC010000183.1 GCA_013141375.1 Methylococcaceae bacterium
GCTACACCCTGTTCGAACGCTACCAGAAAGACTTCCTGTTCTACGAACGCGTGCTCCATCAGCAACCCAAAGACCACGATAAAATCTATTCTCTACATGAACCCGAGGTGTATTGCATCGGCAAAGGCAAAGATCATAAACCCTACGAATACGGCAACAAAGTCTCCATTGCCGCCACCGCCAAATCCAATGTCATCGTTGGCGTGGTTAGCCATCCACACAACCTGCATGACAGCAAGACCCTACCGGAAGTACTCGCGCACTGCGAACACAGCCGCGGCAAAGCCGTGAAAATTAGCGTCTGCGACCGCGGTTACCGTGGCCCTAAGACCGTGGGGGAGACGCATATCATCCTGCCCGCGCCCCCGCTTAAACGCGACAATCGCTACCAACAAGACAAAAAGCGCAAACGCTGCCAGCGCCGGGCCGCTATTGAGCCCATCATTGGGCATTTAAAATCAGACTTCCGCTTAGTCAGAAACTTCTTGAAAGGCGTGGTCGGTGACAGCATCAATGTCTTGATGGCGGCGATGGCCTGGAACTTCAGCCTCTGGATGAGGCTCTTTTTTGCGCTAATTTTGAGTGTTCAAGACACCAAACCAGCCTCAAGCAACGCAATAAAGACTGGCTACTGCTAAGTCACAAATTTTCTCATCAACCAATGCGAGTCGCTCGTCTGAGATGGGCTAGGAGTGGCGAGAGCAGGCTACTTCGATGACACTTTTTCAGGGGCGACTAATTATTAATGGTGTTTGATGCATAGCGGCAGTCAAACAAATGCAGCATGAAAGCATCAACGTGGGGAGCTAATTGGCTTTCTAGGAGCCATGTTAAGGTGTGGTCGTGGGCAGAGTTCATTAGAACCTCCTGAGGTGAGTGAGTTTTCACTTCAGGACGCCGGCAAAACTATGTCAAGTTAATACCTTGAAAGCTTGCCTTTTAAGCCAATGAAATTGAACTTGGTAGCAAGCCGCGTTCGGTAATCTACACATAGTTTGGTACTACACATAGGGGTCGGTTGGACACGGTGACGAACGGCCGCTTTGAGGTATCGGAATTCAATGACAGCTTTCCGGCGATGAATCTTAAGAGCCGACGGTCAACAGGCGACCCGTTGCAGAATAGGGCTAATCCAGCTTTATATCCTGCTGTTTCTGATAGTGAGTCAGCTAATATTTTTGGGTCGAACCACATTCCCCCCATTATTTTTCCTCAAGTAATTCAATACTAGTTTTACACATAACGCTTAAATCAGCCGACCGAAAATCGCGAAGCGTTTTATGGTCGGCTGCATTTTATTGTTAGGATCGCTCAATTATTTTCAGATAAGATACTTTGAAGATAGCTTGATAAGCCATCGAGATCAGGAAAGATTGAAGCTTGATGGATTCCAAACAACCTTAGTTCTTTACGCAATTCATCGCGTGCTTCCCTCTTTATAGAATATTTTCTAATGGCTTTAGGTTTCAGCCTCTCATTGAGTGGCTGCCTAGGATCTGGCTGTATCGTAAATACGCCTGATTGGGATTTAATACGACTGGATATATGGGAAGGCTTATATATATTAACGTATGTATGATCAAGTGGGCGCCTTATTTTTTCTGGATCAACGAACGCTGACTTTATTGTCAAAAAATAGAATGCAGCATCCCCCGAATAATCAGGCTTTGTGATTTTTTCTTTTTCGATTTCTATATCTGTCAAATGCTCCCCGACCGCAAAATATAGAGCCACTAACGGATTTGTTGACCAGTCTAATAAACGTGTAGGCAAACCATGATGCTGAGCTAAAGCGAGCCATTCCCATTCGGTACTTGGAGTAGAGGCTAAGAGGCCTTTCGCGTGATTCTTAAAACGGCTAAAAATGCTCTTTTCATCATAATAACTGACAGAGATATCCGATTTAATTATCCGCCCCACTTTCGGAATAAGAGAGTAGAAATCTCTAGACTCTCCTCGAAAAAAATAGCGCTCATCAGGAGTAATACCTTTGACTATATTTCTAAAGTCATCAAAATTTGAAATTGTTCCAGAAAACTCCATACTTTCCTTACGTTTATATTAGCCTAAGGTAATATATACGACATCTGATGTCTTATAATCCAGTCCATCTGTCGTATAACTCCAGTGATAAATTTTAAGTAATAGATTTAAAGCCAGTCCCTGATTTCAACGCCCCAAGTGGTGTTGAAAAAAACGACATTCCGACGAAAGTGCAAAAACAAATATATCTTCCATGATAACCAGAGTCTAGGCAATAAAGTCAGGTATTTTTGTTTGGTTTCTTTCAGGCAATCTTGCTTGGGTCGATTACGCGATAGAAGTGCGTCGAAAATTATTCACCTCTCAATAGACCTTGGCCTAGTGAGTGAAATATGATCATCGGCTATGCCAGAACGTCAACCACCGATCAAATCGCCGGCCTTGAAGCACAGTTAAGGGAACTCGAAGCCGCCCAATGCAAAAAAATATTTCAGGAGCAGGTCTCCTCCGTTGCCGTCCGTGCTCAGCTTGAAGCGGCATTGGAATTTGCACGCGACGGTGATGTCTTGGTGGTCACCAAGCTTGATCGTCTCGC
>JABFRC010000001.1 GCA_013141375.1 Methylococcaceae bacterium
CCCTTAACAGATTGATAACTCTATCTTTGTTAACATGATCCGTGACAGCCTGGTCGTAAGGTTGCCAAAGGTTCAAGTCACTAAAAAATACACTTTGTGATCGAAAATCAAACAAGGTGCGAACGCCATCTTTCTGTACATGCGCAATTAACGTGGGATGCGATAAGGAGCCAACCAACTGAAACACTAACTTGTTTGGATTTTGCCAGTGATTATCCAATCCCAATGCAGAGCGTACCGTCAGCTCGGCAACATCGACTTGGCCCATCGGCTCGTCAGCAATGATATTGGGATCGTTACTGATCAATGGAATTTGTGTTTGAATATCGTTGATGGCATGCCCGTGCCCCAGAAAACCATCATCGAAGAGTGACTCGCCGTGATCGCCCAGAATGACAATAGTCGTCTGATCCAGCAAGTTTTTCGCTTTTAATGATTCGACCACCTGACCGACGGCCCAATCGGCATTGGCAATGGCATTCCAATACGTACTGGCGACCCACTCTCGATTTTCCATATTGATTTTGGAACGTGGTATCAAATCATCAAGAATCCGTTTAGCCATGTGGGGATGAGAATACGGAAAATGCGCCGCTTGAAAATTCATATACACAAACTGCGGATGCGTAAAATCCATTTCTGCGACATGTGCCTGAAACTGCTTTACTACACGCTCTTCACTGAGTCTTAAACTGCCTTGTTCGGTACTTGGAAAAACCCGATCATCCAAGGCTGTGCGGGCATCAAAATAATATACACCTGCATTTTTCATACCGACTTCGGTGGCGACATCGCCAAAAGATTCGTCCTGCCCGGAAATAATTGACGCTTGATATCCCACGGATTGCAGAAAATTAATCAAGAAGGTTTTATTTGCCGTAGACACCAAGCCTCTATTGAATATGGCCTTGATTGATGAAGTGGTATACCCAGTGTGGCTATAGGCGTGCTTAATGGCCGTGCCTTTATCGGCGATCTCACGAATCACTGGCGCAACAAACTGACCGTTGACTTGCTTGGTCAACAAATCGGCCCGCGCACTTTCCAGCACAATAAGAACTATATGCTTGCCACTTTTACGCGGCAATTGAGAAAAACTGTCCAAAAGTGCTTGAGGCTCAAGCGCATCACCCAAAAAGCCATCCTCATCCACACCATTCCCAGGAATATCCAAGGCCCCTGGAAATATTTCAACATTGAAGGCCGCTTGATCTTTTGGGTAATCAAAAATCCCGTATCCGTCAAAGTCGACATCGGTGATTTTATCCAGCGCACTGCTAATTAATTTATAGGATATTTTCTTTTCCAGTCCATATCTTAAAAAATCATTATTAGAAATAAAATACGCAATTACAGGAGTAATAATAAATACAGCAATAAACACTTTCGAATAAGCATTATGCTGTATATCAATAGCGGACAACTTGATAACGATATTATGATGACGAATACTTCTAATAATAAATATTAAAAAAACCACTGCCAAAATAGCAATCAATAAAAACAACGCAATTTCGTTACTTGCGTAAGCCAATGCTTGTCTTAAACTGCCACCACCTAAGTTCTTTAATATTTGTAAATTAATAGTATCGCTGAAATAAGATAATACCTTGAATTTTACGGCAAGAAACACCCCCACCAACAAAATAATAACGGCCGTAAAATTATAATAAATAATCAGGCCATATTTATTTAATCTATCTGCAATGAAAAACCATAATCCAGCAATGGCTCCAAAAAACGACACATCAAACCATAACGACAGTAATATAAAATTTAATCTGTCTGATAATGACATATAAGCGTAGGGCTGTAAGAATCCTCCGGTGAATATATCGTACTTATAATTAAGCAGAGTGATCTCAAATATTTGAATAAAAACAACAGCAATAATAACTGCTGCCAAGCGGCGATATCGCCATAGTAAATCGGCAAGAATATTAAGAAAACTCAATCCATGCTCCGTAAATATCTAACCCAGTGGTATTGCAGAAATTATCTTGCACCCTTTCCCCATAAAACCACTTCAACGGTATGCACCATAATTGATAGATCCAGGAATAGGCTGTAATTTTTAACGTAATACAAATCGTACTGAAGCTTTTGTATGGTGTCGTATTCATCAGCGCCATAGGGATAACATAATTGCGCCCAACCGGTAATACCAGGTTTGACTCGATGCCGTTCGCGATAATAGGGAATTCTTTCGTCAAAGCCCTGAACAAATTCAGGCCGCTCCGGGCGAGGCCCGACAAAACTCATTTCTCCCTTGAAGACATTAAATATCTGCGGCAGTTCATCAATGCGGCATTTACGAATTATCTTACCTACGCGAGTGACTCGGCTATCCTGTTGTTGAGCCCATTGCGCACCATTTTTTTCAGCATCCGTGCGCATACTTCTGAACTTTAATACCTCGAACGGCCTATTTCCCTCGCCAACACGTACTTGCCGATAGAGCACAGGATCTTTAAATCCACTTTCCAACCAAATAGCCAAGGCAGTCAACACCATGAAAGGCCAGGCCACCATCAATAGCAATGAGCTGGAAAAAATATCAAAAAACCTTTTTTGAAAGGCTCTGAAACCGCCTTGTGCAAAACCGTCGCAGAACAAGAGCCAACTTGGATACACATCTTCCAGGGAAATAATACCTTTTTCCCGCTCATAGAACGTGATGGTATCAATGATTGCAGTGCCGGACATTTTACAATCCAGTAATTCGTCGATTGGCATTCCTCGACGCTTATCGTCCAGCGCAATCACAATCTCGTCAACGTGATACATATCCACAATATTTTTTAGCTTGCTACCAGAGTTAATAAGTAGAGCTTCTTCAACTATTGACTCTTCATCACGAGAAGCGATGAACCCCGCAATAACAAAACCTTTATGAATAAACGAGTTATTTAGTGAGATGAGCTTCTGCGCTTTGTTTCCAGAACCAATCACCAAAACTCGTTTTCTTAAATTCTCAATTTTAACGAGACGGTAAAACAAGAGTCGGATGGACATCATGCCAGCAAATGCAAATGCAAATGCATAAAGCAATACACTTCGTCCAATCAGAAAATCAGGAAGAAAATAGTAAATGGTAACAATGACAAAGAGCGTCAATAAGAAACTTACGAAGGTTCGGGGAACTAAATCGTAATCTTCCCAGCTCAGCGTTCTTCGATATAAACCCAAGCCGGAACAGGTGATCGACAGCACAATTGAGAATACGGTGCTGGCTATCAGCATGTCTTGCTGTGTATACCAGGACTCCGCATCCAAAAAACGCACATTACTGCCGAGATACATTGCGGCAAAGAAAATACAAAACTCAATTAATATCAGCCACAAATAGGCACTGGATATGTAATGTCGAAAAATACGAATCATAAAGATGCTCTAGGGTTAAATAGCCGACTGATGGAACTCACCGTTTCAATGCAGCTTAATTTCATGCAATAAATTTTCCAGATGATTAATGGGGATAGCATAAGTGATGCCGCTGGGTTTGGATATGGCATTTTCCTTGCCTTCCTGAATAAACACTTTATTTATCACCCCCACAACCTCACCTGAGTCGGTGTTATATAAAGGACTACCACTATTGCCGGGATAAGCGGTCGCATCCAGTTGGAAGACCAAATAGGGAGCTTGCAGACGTTTCATCAACTTTTCATTGAGCTGACCGGCCGAGATCAATGGAATTATCGTCGGGGTAATTGACGAAATGATACCCCGATGGGTTACCGGATATAAACCCAACATCATCCCCATCGGATACCCTGTAAAAGCATAGAGCTGGCCTTCACGTACCGCTGAGGCATTCCCCAATTTGAATGGCGGTAATTGGCCTTCAGAAAGCTGCAATATGGCTAAATCATGTTCTTTATCGACGGCAATTTGCTTAGCCGTCACAATCTTTTCGTCCTTGCCCTTACGATAAAATACTGCCACCTCTTCAAGGTGCTGGGCATCCAGGGTTTCCGGTATCACATGCGCGTTTGTCACCACCAGATTGCCGCCCCCCACCACAAAACCGGTGCCAAGAAATAAAGCACGCGGACTGCGTTTGGGCATAAACGTACCCACACCCACGACGCTAGGTTTTATTTTTTCGATGGTGTCGGCAAGTGAGTCAATAGATTGAGCGTTACCAGAATTTAGCACAAGGTAAAACGCAAATAAAAATGCATACCCAATTTTTTTGCTTAAAAAGCAATTTGCCGATGTCTTTTTTACTTTCATTTTTGAGTACTTATCCAGCCAGATGGCGTTCGTATTAAGGCGAAGTACACCAACAAAAAAAACAATAAAGTCAAACGCGGCGCATCAAATGCACTATCCACAAAACCAACAACAAAAAAACCGCTAAATGAGGATAAAAAAATGGCAGCAAATAAATCTTGTTTCATTAGTTTGCGACAGCAATGGTAAGCAACAATCACTAGTAAGACCAAAAAACTGCAAACCCCCAACCATCCTAGGTCAAACAATAAATGCACCCAAAAATTAAAAATATGCCATGGATTATGTTTTTCAGTCGCAAAAAACCAACGATCGCTGCCCTGTGCAAAATCACCATTTACCAACAAATTAGCAGATGCTGAATCAACTAACGAAATGTTATCCACTTCTATTAGCTTACCCAAACTACCATTATATATAGTCAGCTGTATTGGTCGCGTCATCCCTGCTAATACGTTGACACCGACATCATTACTTTTGATTAATTGTTCAACATGTTTCCAGTCATGACCGCTAGTGCGGGTCGCTACGGTGCTACAGCGCAATGAATACTGCAGGGATTTTTCGCATAATGAGGTTGTTAAAGCCGGATTATCTATTTCTCCACGCACATCCATTGCTAATCGGTAAGATGTATGCGGCTCAATACTCAGGTATTGCCCTATAAACAATAAATCACCACCGCGTAAACGCAAAAAGTTGTTATGGTTTTCGTTAGCAATTTCATAAGTCGCAGGATGAATGTTTTCCGTGTTCAGCCAAAAAAAAGTACGCGGATAACTACCTAAGCCCATGCCAAATAACGTGGTCGACAAATTTTGATCTCTCATGGCTAGCGCATCTCGCCAGTGATATGTGCGGCTATCACGATCTTGATCAATAACACTAAAACGCTGGTGAATCATATTGCCTTGTAATACCGGCAAAACCATCAGCAGCCCGATCACCAATAACGGCAAAATCAGTAAAAGCCCTTTGATAACACCCGACCTTTTTCTAAAACACACCAGCAACGCCAACAGTAACACCACAAAACCAACGACAGAACCGATATAGCCACCACGCGAAAATGACACCAGAAGCGTATAAAGCCCCCCAATAAATACGGCAATGCCCAGCATGGTGTTGAGTGTGCGATGAGCAGAACTCATGATCAACACACTGATAAATGGCATGCTCAACATTAAATACGACTCAATATGTCCACCGCCGGTGTGCATGGTCGAAAACATAGCACTAACTCGGTAATCACTGGAAAAATCAAATAAGCTGACAAACACAAGCCGCTCAAGAATAGCAATTGCAGCTACGCTGGCTATCCCCAGCAGAATACCGTAAGCAAAATAATGGTGAGCATTACGATATCGTCGAACCGTAAGTTGCAAAAAAGGCAACAGCAACAAACTCCAGATAAAGCCTTTACCGACCCGCAAGCCATTATAATTACTGTAATAATTATTGAATGCGTTGGCATTAACTTCGGGTAAAGGTAGCAAGCCTTTGAATAAACTTACCGCATATAGCAGACTAAACAGTGACAAAAATAAAATAGTTGGCCCTGATAGCAATGAGCGGTGGTGAACGTTGGGTTTCTGCCAAAAATAAAATGCCAAGGTGCTGAGCAACAGCAAATCAAATTCATCAAAAAAAAATCGCCCCGTCCAAGGCGCAAAATCTATGATTGGCAATAAAGCAGGAATTGCCACTAACCAAGCCCAAGGGAAATACACTAACAGCACAGCATACACGACTAAAAATAGTCCCAACCAAACCGCCGCCAACGGGTAATCAAACAAGGCCGCGATAATAACGCCCGACAACACAATCGAAATACCGCGCCAACGCTTATCAACCTCATACTCGGGCTGCACAGATTCCACGATTATTTCAGGCGAAATAACCTGACTCTCTGAAACGCGCTCGGTCAGCGTCTTGGATTTATCCTGTACAAGCCAGAGCAGTAAACGGTTCATAAACTGGTAAAAGCCCGCTGCAGCGATAAACGCCAGCCAAACATCGCTTGGATCAGCGTGTTTATCTTTCAAAAATAACTTCCCTGTTTCGACCGCCAGTGCGAATAATGCCGCAGTGAAACCTATGTAAAACCAGTGAGGGATAGACTGTTTTTGCCGATTGCGTGCGCTAACAATACTCAGCCAACATAACAAGCCGACCGGTAAATACATGCCAATATTACTTAACAGACTTACTAAGGCAACGCCTTCAGATGTGTAATAAAAATAATACAGCGGTAAGAATTGTGTTTCAGCCAGCTTATCCAAGGCTTGTGTCGGCGTTAACCAATAACTTGTAAACCATCCGTTAATCGACAGCACTAACAATATGTAAGGCAATACAGCAAGCCACACACCTCGCCTAAATAGACTGGCAATGTCGGCAATATTGTGCTGTTTGACCCAAAGAAAGACTCCCGCACCAGCCCCCATGCCGACCATGCGCGTCAGCACAGAAACCCCTTGCCCGGAACCGGACAATAAGAATACCTGCACGATTTCAATGGTCAGGCCCAAGAAAAAACCGATCAACACGTTCACTGTGACACGTGGCTGCAAATAGGGTAAATAACAAAACAGTAGCCCCAAGGGCATTAATGCCAGAATTTCGATCAGCAATTTAACGCCGCAACGCACTGGCTCTGCACCGCATGCGGCTAATGGCAGCAAAAACGCATCATTACTCTGAGCCAATTTTGCGTTTAACTCGGCAATAGAAGTGACAAAATCAAAAGGAAACAGACTGAGCACAACATAAAGCAGTAAATAAAAAATAATCGCGGCTCGTGCAGAAAGGAAACTGCCGCGTAACAAATGACGATACAAATCAGTTAAGTACGCGCCGAAAAAATGCCATCCTAGAATGCCGATTACTGTGCCTAATGTTTCGGCAATTAAATCATTTAACGAAACTGTACGCGGTGGAAAAAACAGTTGCGTATATTCAACAGCAACTGCCAATGCAATGCAAAAAACGACTATTCCAGCTGATAATAACGTGCGGAGCAACGGCTGACGAACGCCCTCAAATGCAGCCGACGCCCCAAAAGCCAGCGGAATATAAAGCAAAATATTCGCTATCCAGTCAGCCCTATGTTCTGTACCTATCGACAGATAACGAATATTTTTGAACTGGTTTAATGCGGTTGCTACCGGCATTTCTTTGAATTCTAGCGGTACCAAGCTGCCGTAAACAATAAAGAGCGCATAAGCTGCTGCAGCGTAGAAGATTGAGCGGTTCATTTCAGATATACATGCCGAAGGCTATCCAGTTAAACAAAAGCGGACATAAAAAAACCCCCTTGCCACAGTATTTAGTGAGCAAGGAGGCTTTCAAATTTAACCTTAGATTTATGGACAGACTGGTGAATAGCTTGTATTACTGCCGAAACCTGTCTTTAAAGTAACTGAGGCAACAGGAGTTCCTGCATTACAAAATTCATAGGTAGAGTTATCTGCACCTAAAGTCCCTGTAAGCATATATACTTTGTAGCTAAAACCACTTGCTCCGTAGGTATAGTTAACTATTGTATCGACACCCGAACCGGATACATTCCAATTACCGATTTGAGAGGACGGATCTGCTGGATCGATAGGGCCTTTCTTATAGTCTTTCAAAATGGAGCCAGAGTGGTGTTCTTCTTGAGCCTTCTCTGGAGAAATCTGACAAATTGTATTTCCAAGCAACAGATTACCTAACGAAGGAACACTCTCACTTGTAACCTGAACTCCATCACAAGCAGCTATGGCTTCTCCAGCGATAGCAGTCGTCAACACCAACGCCCCCGCAAAAATAATATATTTCATACTTGTTTCTCCATAGTGCATTAAATAACTAAAAACAACTTACCCCGAAAACAATGAACAACTTGACATTGATATTTATACACGAGCAAACCTAAACTGTCGTTTTAAAGTATCAATTACACACAAAAACACTTAGCGAACATAGCCATCAGGATTCATACTTTGCCAACGCCAGGCATCCGCCACCATAGCTTCAAGATTTTTTTCCGCTTGCCACTGTAATTCCTTCAGGGCCAATTCTGGATTGGCATAGCATTCGGCCAAATCTCCCGCTCGTCTGGGTGAAATGTTATAAGGCACTTTACGGCCAGTTACCTTTTCAAAGGTATTGATAATTTCCAGCACGCTACAGCCTCTGCCCACACCTAGATTGTAGGCTTTACAACCGCCTTGCCTGAACGCATCTCCTTGAAGCGTGTCAATAGCCTTGATATGACCTTTAACCAGATCAACCACATGAATATAATCACGAACACCGGTACCGTCACGGGTAGGATAATCATCACCAAATATTGATACCCGCGGCAGCTTTCCAATCGCAACCTGTGACACATAAGGCATCAGATTATTGGGAATGCCATTCGGATCTTCGCCAATCAATCCGCTCTCATGCGCACCAATCGGATTGAAGTAGCGCAGCAAGGCCATTTTCCAAGGAGAGGAAGATTGGTTAATACTATCTGCCGCCGCCAAGTCTCTTAAGATATCCTCGATCATCGCTTTAGAGCGACCATAAGGATTAATCGGGCCTAATGGGAAATGTTCAGAATATTGCGGACTGTCTGATTCACCATATACCGTGGCTGAGGAACTGAACACCAATTGCTTTATGTTGGCCTCGGCCATCACTTCCAGCAGAACCAGAGTGCCATAGACATTGTTATGATAATAATGCAGCGGCTGTTGACAGGATTCGCCAACTGCCTTCAATCCTGCAAAATGAATGACTGTATGAATGTCGTGCTGATTAAAAACAGCCGTTAACGCTGATTTGTCTCGGATATCGGCTTGGTAAAAACGTACGTTCTGCCCGGTGATTTGCCGAACTCTATCTAACGATTCAAGTTTACTATTGGCAAGATTATCGACGACAACCACTTCAAAACCAGCCTGCAGCAATTCCACACAGGCATGGCTGCCGATATACCCTGCTCCACCTGTTACCAGTATTGTCTGCTTGTTCATTCTGATTATTGCTCAGTTATTTTCAACTTTACCAAATACACACGCCGACTATCGGCTCTGATGATCTCAAATCGCAAATGATCTACCACCAGACTTTCGCCTTTTTTGGGCATGTGCTCAAGTTGACTGACGATAAACCCGCCAATAGTGTCATATTCATCGGTAGCTAATGCAGTGCCGAAATACTCATCAAATTCTTCTATCGGCGTCAGGGCTTTAATCATGAATTCATTGGCGCTGCGCTGAAAAATATAACCTTCATCGCCATGCTCGTCATGCTCGTCCTCAATATCACCAACGATTTGCTCTAACACGTCCTCAATGGTGACCAAGCCGGCCGCTTGTCCATATTCATCAACAACCACCGCCATGTGATTGCCGTTGGTACGAAACTCTTTCAGCAACACATTAAGGCGCTTGCTCTCCGGCACAATGACCGCAGGTCGCATGATTTCTTCAACCTTTAGGGACTTATTTTCCAGGACTTTGGCCAGCAGATCTTTAGCTAGCAATATGCCGACCACTTTGCTGCGATCGCCATCGATAACAGGAAATCGAGAATGACCGAACTCGGTCACCAGCGGCAGAATAGTTTCCAGCTCAACGTCTTTGGGTAAGACGGCCATCTGAATGCGCGGAATCATAATATCCCTGACCCGCATTTGTGATACTTGTAGCACACCTTCAATCATCGACAAGGCATCGGTATCGAGCAAGCGTTTTTCGCGCGCTTCGCGCAAAATCTCAAGTAAATCCTCCAGGTCTTGTGGCTCCCCTGTTAGCAAATGACTGATTTTATCGACCCAGCTTCTTTGCGGGGAGTGTCTACTGGGGGGCTGTTCGTCGCTCATTGTTCTATGACCTCGGTATAAGGATTATTGATATTTAATTTATTTAAGATTGCTATTTCAAGCGCTTCCATTTCTTCTGCATCGCTATCTTCAATATGATCGTAACCCAGCAGATGCAATACGCCATGAATAATAATATGCGCCCAATGATCAGTTAACGACTTATTCTGCTGCTGTGCTTCTCGCTCTAATACCGACGCACAGACCACTAAATCACCTAACAAATCCAACTCGACCCCTTCCGGGAGATCAACTGGGAAACTCAAAATATTGGTTGGACCTTGTTTATGCCGATACTGCTGATTGAGCTCGGCACTTTCCTGTTCATCCACAATGCGGATAACTATTTCAGTATTGTGGGAGTAATCAGCCAAGGCTGTATCCACCCAATATTGAAATTGCTGCTGACTAGGCTGGCCCTCTGATTCAAACACAAGCTGTATATCAAGCTCATTCATAATTTGGATGGATGCAATTGCTCGTAAGCTTCGTAAGCAGAAACGATACGCTGCACTAAAGGGTGCCTCACCACATCACGCACACCGAAAAAGGTAAAACTGATGCCCTCTACTTCTTTCAGCACTTGCAGCACATGGCGCAAACCGGACATTTTTTCTGAGGGCAAATCGATTTGGGTCACATCGCCGGTCACTACCGCAGTAGAACCAAAACCGACCCGGGTTAAAAACATTTTAATTTGTTCGACGGTGGTGTTTTGCGCTTCATCCAGAATAATAAAGGCATCATTTAGGGTTCTACCGCGCATAAATGCCAGCGGAGCGACTTCAATGACGCCCTTTTCCAACATTTTTTCCACACGCTCAAAGCCAAGCATTTCATACAAGGCATCATACAAAGGGCGTAAATAGGGATCGACTTTCTGCGCCATATCACCGGGTAAAAACCCGAGTTTTTCGCCGGCTTCAACGGCGGGCCTGACCAGGATGATTTTGCTGACTTTTTCGTTTTGCAAAGCTTCAATCGCGCAGGCAACGGCTAAATAGGTTTTACCCGTACCGGCAGGGCCAACACCAAAATTGATATCGTGAGTCAAAATTTTTCTTAAGTAACCTTGCTGATTGGCTCCGCGTCCGCGAATCATGCCACGCTTGGTTTTGATAGCGACAGCAGGTAAGTCTGCAGCATCGCCAATGGCTAATGCCTCATCAATGGAGGCATCCTGCATAGCCAGATGAATTACTTCGGCGTTTATCGATTCAGACTCGGTATTTTCAAACAGCTTTTGCATCACTGCACAGGCGGCTATTACTGAGCCTTCTTGTCCAGTTACTTTAAACTGATTGCCGCGATTGGCTATTTCAACTTGAAGACGTGTTTCAATTTGACGTAGATGGGCATCAAATTGCCCACAAAAATTAGCCAATCTATCGTTATCGGCGGGGGTTAAAGCAATTTCTTGTGAAATCATCTGGCAATTAACTAGTGGCAAGAATTTTATCGACGGCAGACTCAACCATTCGACCGCGTAAAGAATTTGGCAAGGCCTCAGCAATCAGTACAGCGACAAATTGCCCTGCCAAGCGGGGATGACCAATGAAATTGACCACACGGTTATTTTCAGTTCTACCCTGCATTTGCAAGGGGTTTTTTCTTGATGGCCCTTCAACTAATACCGTCTGCACAGTACCAATCATACTTTGTGAAATAGCTGTAGCCATCTCATTAATGCGCTGTTGAAAGCGATCCAATCGCTGTTTTTTTACGTCTGCAGGCACGTCATCAGGCAAGTCAGCCGCAGGTGTCCCCGGGCGCTGACTATAAATAAAGCTAAACGATAAATCGAAACCGATTTCTTCAATGAAAGCCATGGTTTCTTCGAACTCTTCATCTGTCTCGCCGGGAAAGCCGATGATAAAATCTGACGACAACGCAATGTTCGGGCGAACCTTGCGAAGCTTGCGAATGGTTTCAATATAATCAGCCCGGGTATGACCGCGCTTCATCATTTTAAGAACATGATCACTGCCGCTTTGTACCGGCAAATGCAAATGGTTAACCAATTGCGGAATTTCAGCAAATGCGGCAATCACATCATCGGTAAATTCGATGGGGTGTGAGGTAGTAAAGCGAATCCGGTCAATGCCTTCTATTGCGGCAACGTAATGCAATAACAAGGAAAAATCAGCAATGTCACCGTCACTCATCAAGCCGCGATAAGCATTGACGTTTTGTCCAAGCAAATTAACTTCCCGCACCCCCTGTTTGGCCAGCGAACTGATTTCTGCTACGACATCATCGAGAGGACGACTGATTTCTTCGCCGCGCGTGTACGGCACGACACAAAATGTACAATATTTACTGCAGCCTTCCATCACTGACACAAATGCTTTGGGGCCCTCGGCACGAGGCTCGGGCAAGGCATCAAATTTCTCGATTTCAGGAAAGGACACATCCACTTGGGGTTTATGTTGTTGGCGAGCAGCATCCAACAATTGCGGCAAACGGTGCAATGTCTGCGGACCAAAGACTATATCGACGAAAGGCGCACGCTTTTGCAAGGCATCGCCTTCCTGGCTCGCAACACATCCACCCACACCGATGATGACATCCGGCCGCTTGTCTTTTATCCGTCGCCACTTACCTAAAGCGGAAAAGACTTTTTCTTGAGCTTTTTCTCTTATTGAACAGGTATTTAGCAACAAGACATCGGCTTGCTTGGGATCGTCGATCAATTCAAAACCATGTGAGGCCTGCAGTACAT
>JABFRC010000071.1 GCA_013141375.1 Methylococcaceae bacterium
GGATACAAGACCTGAGCTGACGCCCTGGCTGGCCAGCGTATTTGTCGCGCCTAAACACAGAAATAATGGTGTCGGCAGCCAGTTGGTCAAGAATGTGATGCAACAAGCCAAAGAGGCCGGGATTAATGAGCTGTATCTATTTACGCCTGATCGGGAAACTTTTTATCAAAAACTAGGTTGGAGCGTTCTTGCTAAAGAAGATTATCGCGGTCATGCAGTGACTGTTATGAGTGTGAAATTAAGCGATTAAATTTAAGCATCTATTTCCGCCCCTTAATAAACGGTATATGCCATCGTTTCTTAGCGCATTGCTTTCATCAAGTCCTAATAAATAAACAAGGACCCTGTAAACAGTTGTGAAATTCAGGATTACGATTAATGTATTGAAATCAATAACGTGAGTTATTTAGAAAACTTTAAAGATTAAGAAGCCGGATTGATGGCATATTGACTAAGATGCGCGTTTGTTTAACGCCACTTCCTGCTTGGTTTCGATGAATTTCCGGTACGATATGGAAAATATTCTGCTTCATTCGCTTATCGATGAGCGCCAGCCTTTTTCAACTAATTACTCAGGAATTTGACTGTGTCCAAGATCAAAGGTACTTCCAAAAACGACACTCTTACCGCCACTGACTTGGGTGACAGCCTTTACGGCTACTCAGGTCGAGATGCGCTTCATGATGGGATAGGCAATGACAAACTGTATGGAGGTGCGGGTGCGGATGCTCTATGGGGGAAGTCCGGAAATGACAAGCTGGACGGCGGCTCGGGCAATGATGAGTTTCATATTGAAGGTGCCATTGGCAACAATCTATTACGGGGTGGGCGTGGCAACGATTATATGGTTGCCGCATTTGCCACCGGCAACAATACCTTGTTTGGCGGCTCCGGCGATGATTACCTCAATATCTCCGGAGCGACCGGCAGGAACAAGTTATACGGCGATAGCGGCGACGATTTTTTCGATGCAGGAGTGGCTGCCGGAACCAACACCTTCTCCGGTGGCAGGGGCCTGGATACCTTTCGATTTGATGCCATTAACAGCACCGGATTTATTCAGAGTGTGAATGGCGGGGCAAATTTAGATACCTTAACCATCAATTTCCTGGATGCGACTGAGTCCTTTACTGTCGATCTAGGTTCCAGCACCACAGCAGGTACAATCACTGTCGGCAGCAGCCGGATTAAATTTAAAAGCATTGAAAGCCTGAATATTACCGGGTCAATGTTCGATGAAGTAATTAATGGCGGCAAGGGTAGCGACACCTTTAAAAGCAGCGGTGGCAGCGATACTTTAAACGGTGGCGCCGGAGACGATAATCTGTTGATCGATTCCGCAACAGGTAACTGCCAGGCCGACGGTGGCAAGGGTGACGACAAATTAAGCAGCTATTACACCAGCGGCACGGTGACTCTCGACGGTGGGGCAGGCAAGGATCAGATCAGCAGTAACTACAGTAGCGGCTCTGCCAATCTCGATGGGGGCGCTGACAATGATTATATTTCCAGCTATTTCAGTAGCGGCTCGGTCAGTCTTCAAGGCGGCAGCGGTAACGACGAACTGGTTCTTTCCAACACTACCGGCACAGCCGTTGCCGATGGCAGTCTGGGTAACGATTTCCTGTACAACAGATTCTCCGACGGCTTGATCACGCTAAAAGGTGGTGCGGGGAATGACTTTTTGCAAACACAAAACACGGCCGGATCTGTCACACTTGAAGGAGGCGAAGGCAATGACATCCTGATGGGTGGGACGAGCAATGATACGCTTGTCGGTGGTCTGGGCAATGATATGCTTTCGGGTAACATCGGCATCGATACCTTTGTATTTAACAGTTTCGATGAAGGTTTCGACAATATTACCGACTTCTTGTCGGGCACCGATCATTTTGACATTTCGGCCGCCGGTTTCGGCGGTGGCTTGATCGCTGGCAGCATTGAGCTGCCAAAGGTGCTGGATCCCTCGCAGTTCGGGACCGGAACCTCGGCATTCACGACCACTCAGCTGTTCATATACGATAACACCACCGGCATCTTGTATTTTGATCAGGATGGCAGTAATTCCGAGTTTTCTGAGGTGATGCTGGTTGGACTCAAACCTGCCCAGTTGCTTGCTGCAAGCGACTTCAATATCGTTGCCTAATTTAAAAAATCTATAACCATAAACAGGAATTTTTATGTCAGTCACCATGTACCAAGCCTCAATCCCTTCATTTGTGCGTATGCTCGGCAATTTGTCGGTAATCCTCGAGAAAGCCGCCGCCCACGCAGAAGTTAAGAAAATTGATCCGGCAATTTTTGTGAATGCCCGACTGGCACCGGATATGTTTCCGTTGAGTCGTCAGGTGCAAATTGCCACCGATATGGTCAAAGGCGCCGCCGCCCGTCTGGCCGGTCTTGAAGTCCCCAGTTATGAAGATAACGAAACCACCTTTGCCGATTTGCAGGCACGCATTGCCAAGACGGTCGCGTTTATTCAAAGCCTAAGCGCCGAGCAAATCGATGGCAGTGAAGAGCGCCAAATCGTTCTTAAATTCGGCAGCAGAGAGCTGAGTTTTCTGGGGCAGCCGTACTTGCTTGATTTCGTGATCCCCAACTTCCATTTTCACCTGACAACGACTTATGCCATCTTGCGTCATAACGGCGTGGACATTGGTAAGAAGGATTATATAGGCGGGTAAAATCAGTAAGTCGGGCAAGATTTTCTGTCCGACATCTCAAAAGCCCCTACTTTTTCCGGCCTTTGTCAGTCAGTCGGTATTTCTGCAGGAAGCTATGCACGGTTCGGAGGGAGGGGAGAGCCTGAAAGGGCTCTTCTCTGCTCCCACACATTACTAAGTTTTATAAAATCGGCCTTTACACACGATCTGCCTCAATGACTGCTTCTGTTAATACGATGTCGACAGGTGCCTGTTTTTTACTTGCAAACAGGGACTTTAGCCAACGCTCGACATCATTCACATAAGTAAATACCACCGGTACCACCAGCAAACAAAGAAAGGTTGAGCAGATCAATCCGCCGATGACGGCGGTGGCCATGGGTTGGCGAAAGCCGCTGTCGGTGCCGACGCCCATCGCAATCGGCAGCATGCCTGCAATCATAGCCACCGTGGTCATTACGATGGGGCGGGCGCGTTTATGGCAGGCATCGATCAGGGCTTCTAAGCGGCTCAGATTGCGGTCTCGCATGCCGACGATGGCGTATTCAACCAATAAAATGGAGTTTTTGGTGACGATGCCCATCAGCATGATGACGCCGATCATCGATGACATATCCAGTTCGCTACCGCTGACCAGTAGCGCGATAAACGCGCCACCCAGTGATAATGGAATGGCTGAAAGTATCGTAATCGGCTGAAAGAAATCCTTGAACAACAACACCAGAACGCAGAATACGCAAACGACGCCGGTAAGCATGGCCATACCGAAACCGCCCACTAGTTCATTCATGATTTCTGCATCGCCGGTATGAATCAGATGCACACTGGACGGCATGCCGACGACGGAAGGCAGTGCTTGCGCGGCTTTCATGGCTTTGCCAAGCGGCATGCCGGTTAATTCAGCATTGATTCTGACAAAGCGTTGACGATCATAGCGGTCGATTTGCGCGGAGCCGCTTTCCAGGCTGATTTTGGCAACGCTGGCAAGTGGTACCAAGCCATTGCGGGAACGAATCCGTAAATTGGCGAGTGTTTCCGGATTTTGCCGTGCCGCATCGGCCATGCGCACGCGAATATCTAACTGACGGTTATCCAAATTGAGCTTGGCCAGTTGCGTGTCGAAATCACCACTGGTGGCAATACGCACGGTTTCGCCGATCAGTTCGGCGGTAATGCCCAAATCTGCGGCGCGTTGCCAATCCGGGCGAATGATGATTTCGGGGCTTTCCAGGTCGGCAGTGGAATTGATATTCGTTAACGTGCCAACCCCTCGTAACTCGCGTTCCACAGCTTGAGCAGACGATTTAAGTGCGGCTTCGTTATCACTGGCAAGAATCAATGAAAACCTGCCGCCCGGCCCGCCGGAACTGATGTTGAATCGAGCGCCTGGAACTGTTTGTAAGGCTTGTCTGGCCGCGCGTTCAATGTCGGCTTGTGGTGGGCGCAGATCTCTATCGGCGAGATTTAACAGCACGGAACCCTTGCGCACACCGCCAGCTGTTTGTGCGTTACCGATGGATGCGAAAGTATGCACAACGCCTTCAGTCTGGCCTAACGCAGTACGCATGGATTCGGCGACGGCGATGGTATCCTGCATGGTGCTGCCGGGAGGTAGTTCAAAATTTAGGGAGGTGTAAGCGCGGTCTGAGGCTGGCATGAAGCCGGTATTGATGAACGGCAGCAGAGCGCAACTGGCGATGAAAAAAATTGTGCTCGCTATTAGTGTGGTGCGTCGGTTGGCCAGCGTCCAGCGCACGGCGCTCAGGTATTTTTGCATGACGTTGCCGTCGACGACTTCATCATGTTCATGGGACTTAAGAAAAAATACCGCCAGCATCGGCGTCAATAATCGCGCGACCAGCAAAGACGCCAAAACCGCGACGACCGCTGTCCAACCAAATTGCCGGAAGAACATGCCGGGAATTCCGCTCATCGCTGCGGTGGGCAAAAAAACCGCGACCAGTGCAAAGGTGGTGGCAATCACCGCTAATGCAATTTCAGTGACCGCGTCGCCTGCCGCTTTGCGAATGGATTTGCCCATGCGCACATGGCGGGCGATGTTTTCGATTTCTACGATGGCATCATCCACCAGAATACCGACGACGATTGCCAAGGCCAGCAAGGTCAGAATGTTTAAGCTAAATCCTAGCCAATTCATCACCGCAAAAGTGGGCAGGATCGACAAAGGCAGTGCCGAGGCGGATACCAGTGTCGCACGCCAGTCTCGCAGGAACCACCAGACTACTAATACAGCCAGCAGCGAGCCTTCATACAGCATGTCCATGGAGCCTTCAAACTGATCATGGGTGTACTGCACGGTGCCAGCAATCAGGGTAAAACCGAGAGTAGGGTCGTCTTGTTGTAATTTTTTTAGCGTTGTTTCTATTTGGGCGGCAATCAGGAGTTCATCGGCACCTTTTGCGTGATAAACACTGAATCCCACCGAGGGTTTGCCGTCCAGTAATGCGGCCTGGGTGCGTTCGGCGATGGTGTCGCTGACTGTGGCAAGCTGGTCTAAGCGTAAGTCTTTGCCATTATTCAGGGCAATGGGCAGGGCCGACAATTCCGCGGCTTGATGAACGGTGGCCAGTGTGCGAACCGATTGTTCGGTTTGTCCCAGATTGCCTCGTCCGCCGGAGGATTGCTGTTGCACTTGGCGCAGGGCATGAGAAACATCAGTGGCGGTTACGCCCAAAGACGCCAAACGCACAGGATCAACTTCTACCCGAACTTCACGGGTGACTCCTCCAAGTCGTTCGTAACGACCCACACCGGGCACGGCCATGATGGCTTTTGCCAGTTCATTGTCGACAAACCAGGATAGCGCTTCTTCATTCATGCTGGTGGACGAGACGGCGTAAGTCAACATGGGGTTGCCATTCACATTGACCGCGCTAACGATGGGCTGTTGCAAGCTCACCGGCAGATTGGAGCGTACCCGGTCGACCGCATCTTTGGTTTCGCTCAAGGCATCAGATACCGGTTTTTCCAGCACGAATTCGGCGGTGATGGTGACCAAGCCGTCTCGTATGGCGGTATTGATATGTTTGATACCTGCCACGCTGGCGATGGAATCTTCGACCTTACGCGCGACTTCGGTTTCCAGTTGTGCGGGCGCAGCACCGGGTTGGCTGAGTTTTACCGTAATGGCGGGGAGTTCCAGATCAGGCATGCTCTGAACAGATAACTGCTGAAAGCCGCGAACCCCGGCAATGCTTAATAGAATGAACAGTAATATCGAAGGAATAGGATTGCGGATGGACCAAGTTGCTAGATTCATACGTCTTCCTAATTGACTGAGCCGGTTGACGGCAATACTTTCACCAGATCGCCGTCATTCAGAAAACCTGCACCTTGGGCAACCACTTGTTCGTTTTCGCCAAGGCCTTGCAGTATCTCCACATCCTGACCTTGACGGCGTCCGGTGGTGACGGACTGGAGGTTAACGGCAGAGATTTCTTTTTCTTCTTTAAGCTTGACGACAAAACTGCGGCCATCACGAATGACGACGCTGGCGGCAGGCACGACCAAGGCCGGGCTTTGCGCCAGCAGGATTCGACCATTGGCATACATGCCGACTCGAGCGCGACTGCCTGCTTCAAGATCTGCGAACAAAGTGCCAAGACGGGATTGGCTGTCCAGTGAGGGCGATATTTTGCGGACTTTAGCGGCGGCGTGACTGCCATCCGGCAGTTCCAGCTGGATGCTCTGGCCGATTTTGATTTGTGCCAATTGTGCTGCGGTCAATTCACCGTGCCATTCCAGACGATTCTGTCGAATCAATCTAAACAATTCCTGACCGCTGTTTGATACCGAGCCGAGCGTGGCGTTACGCGAACTGATCACGCCGTCATCCGGTGCGACTACTTCGGCATAACGCAGCTGCAAGCGCTTTGCAGTCAGCTGGGCTTTAACGGCGTCGACCTGGGCTTGAGTCGTTACAGCCTGGGTTTGGTTTTGCAAGATATCCTGCTCACTCAAGCCGCCGCTTGCTTTGAGCATGAGTGCGCGTTGCCGATTGCTTTCGGCTTGCGCGGCGTTGGCTTCTGCCTTTGTCAGTTCGGCTGTCAATTGGGCTTCGTCCGCTTTCAGCATTTCGGTATCAAAACGCGCCACGACCTGGCCGCGATGCACCGTGTCACCGACTTCGGCATTGACTTCAAGCAAACGTAAACCCGCTACCTGGGCACTCAATACGGCCTCCTGCCATGGTGCGACAGCGCCAGGCACTTCGACCGTAGCCGACCAAGATTCTCGATGTGATTCGGTACGCGTTACATTCAGCGCCGGAATCGCCGGTTTGGTGTCAGGCTGGACGCCGCGTTTGGGGAGTGCGGCAAAAGCAATCACTCCAGCCGTGGCGGCAAATCCTGCCAAAGTCAGCCCAATAACAATTGCCTTGCGCGGCCATTTGGATTTGTCTGCCGAGTGATTGGTGTTTAGCTCAAGATTGCTCATTTATCTGGTTCTCGAAATCGATGTTGGTTGAGGCGCTTAATTTTGGATTGGAAGGATTGAGGTTTAGTGAGCCATCTCGCCTTCATTTCAGCTTGGTAAATACAATAGCAATTTATACGCCGTTTTATAGAAGTCCAATATCCAAAAGAATTTGAGAATGTATAGGGTGTAATTAAATCAGTGATGTCTGAATACAAACAGGATGCAAGCAAAAACTGCTGTCATGTGTGCACTTACTGAGCAGAGGACAGGTCTTTTCATCGGAAATCTATTTCATGTAACTGTAAACATTCCTTCATGCCTTTGTCATGCAAGCCCCTTAATCTGATGGCTGAAAACAGGCGTTGGCAGAGATGATTCAGCATCTCTGCAACCTTCTTACAGGCTCACTCTTTTAGGAGATAAGGCAATGAAGCTGCTGTATTCGATACACAAGTGCGATGTGTTTATGTTCACCTGGCTGCTCAATGTCAGATTGCATAGACCCTTAACTAAAGCGGCTCGAATGGTGTCAAAAACCGCCGATGGCCCGCTGTATGTTCTTATATTTGCGTTGCTGGCTTGGCAAATGGGGTTTGATAACGCTTTTGTTCAAGCCATGATGCTGGCCTTTTTAATCGAGCGGCCGGTGTATTTTGTCTTAAAAAACGGTTTTAAACGCAATCGCCCACAAGCGGCGTTAGAAAACTTTCGCAGTAGCATCATTCCTTCAGACCAATTCAGCTTTCCTTCCGGACATACTTCAGCTGCCTTCATGATGGCGACTTTGCTGGGTTATTTCGTACCTGCCTTATTAATTCCATTGATTTGCTGGTCCACATTGGTGGGGTTTTCGCGGATTGTGCTGGGTGTGCATTTTCCGACGGATACCGTTATGGGGGCGTTATTGGGCATCAGCACCGCTGCTTTTTGTTTGGAGATATTGGTATGAAGATATTTTACGGTGTGCAAGGCACGGGCAACGGACACATCACTCGTGCTAGAGTCATGGCCAAAGAGATTTACGCAGCGGGCTTGGAGGTGAGTTTTCAATTTACCGGCCGACCAGCGGATAAGTATTTTGATATGGAAATTTTTAACGGCTATCGGGTGCGTGACGGCTTGACCTTTAATACCGATCATGGCCGAGTGAGCTATCTTAAAACAGCGCTCGATGCCAAGCCGATTACTTTTGTTCGTGATGTGTCATCATTGGACTTGAGCGGCTATGACTTAGTGATCAGTGATTTCGAACCGGTGACTGCCTGGGCGGCAAAGCGGCAGCATAAGAAGGTTTTGGGTATTGGTCATCAATATGCCTTTAATCATAAGATTCCCAGAGCCGGCTCCGATCCGATTGCAGATCAGGTGATGAGGTATTTTGCTCCTGCGGATGTCGGCGTGGGTTTGCATTGGCATCATTTCGGGCAGGCGATTTTGCCGCCGATAATTGATACCCCCGAGTTGCCCAAGTCCATCATTAAAAATAAGATCATCGTTTATCTGCCGTTTGAAGATCAAAACGAGGTGATTAATCTGTTGGCGCCGTTTAAAGATTTTGAGTTTCATATTTATGCGCCGGACGTAGTGGTTTCGACGTATGAACACATCACTTGCAATCCATTATCGCGCGTCGGATTTCAGAAAGATTTGTATGATTGCGCCGGGATTATCAGCAATGCCGGTTTCGAGTTGGCCAGTGAATGTTTGCAGCTGGGCAAAAAAATTCTCGCCAAGCCGCTGCATGCGCAAATGGAGCAGATTTCCAATGCCGCAGCCTTGCAACAACTGGGCTACGGTCATGCGATGAAGGACATGGACAGTGCTGTGATTGAATCTTGGCTCCACAATAACAATGCGGTGCATATTACCTATCCCAATATCGCCAAAGTCTTGGTGCAATGGATTAAAGATGGCATGCCGACAATGGATGCCGATTTTATTGACAGTGTTTGGAATCTTGTGAATGTCGAGCATATTCAGCAGTAGGGCTGGGTATGTCTTGATTTTAAAAGCAGCGCGCTTGGGCGCTGCATAAAATTTATTTATTCTGTTTTTGACAGTAGTTTTGAGTTTTTGCTGTTGCGGAATATCAGTGGTTTTTCATTCGATTCGGTGCTGGCTTGTGCCGAATTGATGGCTAGTTGAATAACATCATGCTTAGGCGATTTGCTGCAGACCGGATCGGTACTGTTCATATCGCCGGTCATTAAATAAGCCTGGCAGCGACAGCCGCCGAAGTCTTTTTCTTTTTCATCGCAGCTGCGGCAAGGCTCCTGCATCCATTCAAAGCCTCTAAAGAAATTAAAGGCTTTGGATTCATTCCAGATTTGCTCAATGCTGAAGTCTTTCACATTTGGACAATCCAAACCCGGCAAGTCACGTGCTGAATGGCAGGGCAGGGCAACGCCGTCCGGTGCAATCGTCAAAAATGTCGTTCCCCAGCCGTTCATGCAGGCTTTAGGGCGGTCTTCATAAAGATCCGGCACGACGTAATAAATCTTCATTTTACCGGCGACTTTTTCTTTGAATGCCTGAGCGATCGCTTCGGCTTGTTCAAATTGTTCTTTGGTCGGCAGTAATAAATCGCGGTTGGCATGAGCCCAGCCGTAATATTGGGTATTCGCCAATTCAAGGTAATCCGCGCCGAGTTCTTCAGCCATCGCCAATATTTCCGGCATTTGGTGGATATTTTCGCGGTGGATGACCACGCACAATACCATTGGATAGCCGTGTTTTTTAACCAGATGCGCGACTTCTTTTTTGGTTTGAAAAGACGCTGTGCCGGCGATATGGTCGTTTAATTCCTGGGTGCTGGCCTGGATGCTGACTTGAATATGATCAAGCCCGGCTTCTTTCAGCTGGATAATTCTTTCTTCCGTCAGACCGTAGCCGGAGGTGATCAGGTTGGAGTAATAGCCTAGGTCTCTAGCGTGCCTGACCAATTCCGCCAGGTCTTTACGCGTTAACGGTTCGCCGCCGGAAAAGCCTAATTGAACAGCGCCCATTTTGCGGGCTTGAGTGAGTACGCGCTTCCAGTCCTCGGTATCTAATTCCGATTGATAATTTGCAT
Organism: Methylococcaceae bacterium; assembly: GCA_013141375.1. Lineage (GTDB taxonomy): Bacteria > Pseudomonadota > Gammaproteobacteria > Methylococcales > Methylomonadaceae > JABFRC01. Next base: position 10,174 of record JABFRC010000071.1, read on the forward strand.
AATCAATCGGGTTAGAACAATAAGGGCACTGTAACGGACAGGCGTAGGTGAGCTCAGCCAGTAACCAGCGCGGCGGGGTGATTTTAATGTTGTTGGATCCAGCCATTTTTTAAAGCAACCTCTAAGAAAGCGGTAATGTCGTTGGTAAGTCCGGAGGTGGCAAATTTCTCTTCCAGATCGCTGACGATTTGTGCAAGTTTACGACTGCCGTCGCACAGTTTTAAGATTTCAGCCGAGCTTTGGTTTAGCTCGACCATGCCTTCAGGATAGAGAATTACGTCTTTTTGCTGGGCTTCTTCCCATTGCAGGCGATGCATCGGGGAAAACTTGATGAGTTGGTCTGGGTTAATGGTCATTTTAAATAGATATTGGGTTGCACGGCTTCTTGATAAATTGCGGCTATTTTTCAATATTAAAATAAGGCGGTTGCTTGACGATGTAAGCTAAATACATCGCGTCCGCCATGGTCCACAGGACATCCAGTTTGAACTTGAGAATTTCCACCATGCGATCTTGTTGTTCACGGGTAAGGTACCAATCCAGGGTAATTGCCAGGCCGTGTTCAACATCGCGACGGGCCTCGGTCAGACGTTTGCGGAAGTAGCTATAACCTTCTTTATCGACCCATGGATAATGTTCCGGCCAGTTATCCAGACGTTGTTGATGAATTTTTGGGGCAAACAGTTCAGTCAATGACGAGCTGGCCGCTTCATGCCATTCGGCACGGCGGGCAAAATTGACATAGGCATCGACCGCAAAACGTACTCCGGGCAATACAAATTTTAATGACGTGATGTCTTCGCGCGTTAAGCCAACCGCAATGCCCAGTTGTATCCACGCCTCAATCCCGCCGGGATCGCCAGGGTGGCCGTCATGATCCATGATGCGTTGAATCCATTTAGCACGGGTTTCTCGGTCCGGGCAGTTAGCCAGAATATTGGCATCTTTGATGGGAATACAGACCTGATAATAAAAACGGTTGGCGACCCAGCCTTGGAGTTGTTCTTTGGTGAGTTTTCCTTCATTCATCAGCGTGTGATAGGGATGATGAATGTGGTAATACTTTTCCATGCCGCGTAATGCAGCTTCAAATTCTTCTTTTGTCCAAGGGGTGTTGTCAGCTGTGCTCATGGGATGTCCTTTACAAATCAATTTCTAAACCGTCGTAAGCGACTTCAATACCGGCAGCATCGAGTATTTTGCGCTGCTCGGAATCATCGTCCAGAATCGGGTTGGTGTTGTTGATGTGAATCAATATCTTGCGGGCTTTGGGCACACCGTTTAATACTTCAATCATGCCGCCTTCGCCCGATTGCGGCAAATGGCCTATTTCACGCGCTCTTTTTTGGCTGATGCCCATGGTGACCATTTCGTCATCGGTCCAAAAAGTGCCGTCGACCAATAAGCAATCAACGTCTTGCATAGCGGCCATAACATGCGGTTCTATTTCGCCCAGACCGGGTGAATAAAACACTTTTTTGCCGGTGGAAATTTGCTCGATGATGACGCCGATGTTGTCGCCTTCATGAGGATCATGGCGATGCGGCGAATAGGGTGGCGCTTTGCTTTTTAACGCCTGGGTATAAAAGCGTAAATCATCGATGGTTGGAATAGTAAAGCTACTACCGTCAACAGGAATGGGGTGGTGGTTGACTGTGCAATAATCCTTAAGCATGTTAAACAGCGGAAAGCCGGTGGTTAGATCTTGTCTCACCATTTCTGTGCAGTAAATATCCAGCGGTTTGCCTTCGCGTAACATTAACAAACCGGTAGTGTGATCGATTTGGCTGTCGATAAGCATGATGGCTTTAATGCCGGTGTCGCGGATGCCGTCTTTAGGATGAATAGCTGGAAAGGCTTCCAGTTGCGCGCGAATATCTGGGGAGGTATTAAACAGCAGCCAATTTTTATTATCGGTACTGACAGCAATTGACGATTGAGTGCGGGCTGTCCCGCGCATTTCACCGTGTCGTATGCGATGGCAATTGTGGCAATTGCAGTTCCATTGAGGAAAGCCGCCACCTGCGCCTGAACCGAGTACTCTAATTTTCATTTGGTTATTCCGAAAGAATGGGTTGCGGAATGATAAGGGAATAATTTTTTTCCGGCAAAAAAAAGGGGCCTTTGACAGCCCCTTTTCTTAATCTTGACCGAAAGTATTAACGGTTATAGATGTACATTGTTACTTCAAAACCGAAACGCAGGTCAGTGTAGCTTGGTGTTTCCCATTTCATAAATATACCTCCAGAAGTTCTTTTGAGTTATGTGCTAGCTTGATCAAGTAAGCCGCTTGTGAGTATACGATGAAGTTTTTTTTTGCGCAACTTTTGGCGCGGAAGATCATGAGTGTAAGGACTTTTTTTTTTATGGGAAAAGAGTATTATCAAAGGCGTAGACAAAAATAATAATACATTAATGATGTCAATTATGAGGGGGGGGTGTTATGGGTGGAGTTGTTGAGTTATTTGTGATTATGCTTATTGTTGCCGGCGCCGCATTCGCGCCACTGGGCTACTTTATTTATAAATTCACACAAAAAAATGCTGAGCCATTTGGTG
>JABFRC010000318.1 GCA_013141375.1 Methylococcaceae bacterium
AGCCGAAATTCCAGTCGAAAACGGTCAGGGAATAAGCCTCGCACAGGATGGTTATCAGCGCCATCAACCATAAGGACAAAAGCTCCGGCCAGTGAAACTTCTGCCGCCCCCAAAACCATAACACACCAGCTAAGGGAACATACAGATGCCCGACCCAGCCAAACACCAACATGCCTATGCCCGCGAAAAACCAGGGCAAATGCGCGAATTCATGCAGCGTATAAGTGACCCAGTTAAAGCCGATCATCGTAAACACAAAGGCGGTAATCACACCGCCCAGGAAGGCATTTTTTAGCTGAGTTTGCTGGCCCCAAAAAATCCACAATGGCACAAAACCAAACAAGGATGCCCAAGGCGGAAAAGGGATGTAACTGGTGCCGATGAAAACACCGGACAGGATGGGCAAATACCAGTTGATGGTTTTGCCGGATAGCTTGCTATTCATGATCGGTCAGGCGTTGGCAGTAAAAAGTGGACTATCTGACAGTCGGAAAAGAGCGGATTCTATCATTAGTACTACGATTAAACTGTTTTTCGTATTCCCGTTAACGTCAACTTTTCTTTCAGGTTTATCTGTAATACCAGTTTTAGTAAATTTTTTTGCTGGTATGGTCTCTCAGGGTAGTCAGCTTGGAACGATCATTTGCTGAATATAACGGCAGATGCAAGTGCATTGGACAAGCTATATAGCATTTAAAGATCGAATATTTTTTTGTTCGGCAAGTGTTCCCGTACATTCCCTTATCTCCTACATCCATGCAGTCGTATTCTGCCCATCTAAGACTCAACCATGATTAACGGTGGCAAATAACGCCATCTTTACTTACAATATCCTGTTTAATCAAACTTTTTATTCGATCCAAAGAGATCGTACTAATCTTGCCTGCGCATGACAGATTTGTGTCGGGCATTGCGAATTTAGGAATTATGGAACAAAACAACCTCACGCTTGGAATCCCTGGCTTTTCTTACCCTGATCTTTATGATTCTAACCGTCTCAAAGACTTGCTGGATGTCTTCGATGCGTCTGTAAAAAAGCATGATGCCGACTTATTCAACCGGTTCGTTGCTTATAGGCTAAACCAAGGCAAGGGTCTTGCACCTGAGGCAATCTCGGATTTACTGGTTTGCATGGGGCCTTATGTCGGCCAGTTTGTTGCTACTTTATTCAATGTTACCAAACAGCACCAGGCACAGGCAGAAAGAATAAAAGACGAGTTTGCGAGCATTTTTGCCTATAAGAATGAAGTTGTCGCCAAGCTCAATTTGGCTTTTAAGGATGTAAATGTCAGTACTTGGGATAAGGCTGCTATCAACACGCGTTTTAATCTGTTGGTTGCTGCGGCTTTTCCCGAAGCGGATAAGGACAATGATGCTGAACACCGCGTAGCGCGTGTGGGTGCGTCCATCGGTTTGTTATCAGCCCATTACAAGCTGCTTGCCAAAGGTAAGGAGAGCGATTACGTAAATGCTGATGGTGCTGCACTGGAATTGCGTAACAAGCTCTCGGTACATCAACAAGCCACCACTGAATTCAAGGACATTATAGCCCTTCACGACCCAGCCGAATTTGTCCAAGGTCTGATGGAAATAGTTCAACGTTGGAGCTATGTCGCCCAAAACAATCCTGCGATTACGGAGCATTGGCTAAGTTTTAAATTCCCTGAAAAACGCGATTTCGATCATCTGGTCGAACACGATGTTGTCAACAAAGGGGAGTTCACAGCCTGGATGGGCGAGTTAAAACATCGCCGCCGCCGCGATGGCTTCAAATTGACCGATCCACGTTTCAACCAACGCGAAGTGTTGTCGGAAGTTGACCATTGTATCTACTGCCACGAGCGCGATACCGACTCCTGCTCCAAAGGCATGATTAACAAGAAAACCAATCTCTTTAAAGTCGATCCGTTAGGCGTGACGACAACTGGTTGTCCACTGGATGAAAAAATCTCGGAAATGCACTTGGTCAAGCGCAACGGCGACAATATTGGCGCACTGGCGATCATTATTATCGACAATCCCATGTGTCCAGGCACCGGGCATCGTATCTGCAACGATTGTATGAAGGGTTGTATCTACCAAAAAACCGATCCGGTCAACATTCCGCAAATCGAAACCAATGTGCTGACGGATGTGTTGTTTATGCCTTACGGCTTCGAAATTTACAGCCTGTTGACGCGCTGGAACCCGTTGAATGTCAAACGTCCTTATATGTTGCCTTATAACGGCAAGAATGCGCTGGTGGTGGGCTTAGGGCCTGCGGGTTACACCATGAGCCATTATTTGCTGAATGAAGGCTTTGGCGTTGCCGGAATCGACGCACTAAAGCTTGAACCATTACCGACATACCTGACGGGCGATAGCACTACATTGCCCCAGCCGGTTGTTGATTTCAAGGAACTCTACGAACAACTTGATGAACGAATTCTGGCGGGTTTTGGCGGTGTTGCCGAGTACGGTATCACCGTGCGCTGGGACAAAAACTTCCTGAAAGTCATCTACCTTACCTTATTAAGACGGCAAGCCTTCCGCGCTTACGGCG
>JABFRC010000094.1 GCA_013141375.1 Methylococcaceae bacterium
GTCTGGCCTTGGCTGTGGCCTGGGTCTGGCTATCGTCAAAGAAATCGCCGACCTGCATAAAGCGCGCTTACAACTCAGCCAAGTGAATGAATTGGGTGGTACGCGGGTTGAGTTGTGGTTTGAGTAGGGCTTGGTTATTAAAAACTTGCAGCTATTCCGAAGTTTTGGCGGAAACATAGTGGGTAGAATCGGCTGAACGCAGTGAAGTCAGGTAGGGTGGGCAGGTTTTTTTGCCCACCGATTGCATCATCGTATTGCTCCGCGTGGGCAGAACAGCGTTGCCCACCCTACCCGGCTCCTTCCGGTTTCCTCTTCTCAGGTAACAAGTTTTGGCCCATGCTGGGCACACCGCAACACGCTACGCTATTGACGCCCTATATCCGGCTTATCGAGTTAACGCCACGCATCACCGGCAGCAAAAAGCAGAGCGAGGAACGAGCGGCGCTTTTTGCTGCCCGAGTGTATGCGATTGTTAAATGTTTGAAATGGAGAAGCCCACATCATAACCTCGATTATTTTGCCAGCGTTCAGTGGAAACACTAACCAGTTTTGTTTTGACTTGGTCTTCTTTGTCGCCACCCTCCATTATTGCGTTTTTGAATCCCTGATTCAGCTCACTCCCGAAAGCATGCAAGTGCAGAGCAGATGCAAGCGCACATAGAATGCTATGCGCTTCGGTGGATTGCTCTTCTTCATTGATATTCATCTTTAATTTTAACTTGGCTACTGCAAACCTGTTCCCTTCAAGATAATAAGCAATGTTGTTGGGCAACACGCCATTTCCAATCTCTAGGTATGGTGAGCTTGCAAACCAGTCGTCTTCATGCAGTTTTTTGTAATGACCAACTTTTAAACCTGCGGTTTCTAAAACTGACGAGATTTTGTATGGAGACCAGCCAAGCTCAAACGGAACAACTGGCGGATTCTTTTCTTCTGCTTCTAGACGCTCTATCTCTTCGTGCAATTTATCCACGTCACTGGAAACAACGATGTCTTCTCGATTTAGGGCGTCAGCCCAACGTCTCAGAGCCGAAAGATCGAGTTTGTAATTAATTATCGAGCTTCTTTTTGCATAGGTACGTAGCTTTTCATCCTTGATAGAAAACTGCATGCGGACAAAAACTCCTTCATAAACCATATACACATGAAATATATAAATTAGAGGTAGCAGAAATATTGACAAGGCGATTGGCACGAAAAAATCTAGAACGGTCTGAACCTGAGCAAAATCATTGAAATCAACAATCAACCTATACGAAGTATAAATAATGATCGATATGCCGATTATCTCTATCAGCTTACTTAGAACCTTCTGAACCAGGATGTATTTCTCATCCGTTTGTGAGACAGCAAGAAGGGCTCCAATAAGCGCCATGAACGGAACAAAAACAAGCTCAACAACTAGGTTGAAGGTATAAAATGTGACTAAAAACTCAATAAAAACAATCAATTTTATATTGTCTTTTATAGTATTTTGAAAGTAATGGGGGTCATCCGCTATCTTGTTAATTCGGAAGAAGGATAGTGCGGCCACGCCAATGAACCAGAGAAAAGTATTTTTAATTTGTGCCGAGTTCCATATCCCTATTTGGCTTAAAACCCATACTGAAGCTAAGGTGTGAATAATTAGCAATGAGAAAGGAACTAAAATTACCTTCTTGGCAAATGCGTCCAATACGGAGTCAAATGATGAGCGAACCTCATTTTTGGAAAAGGCCCATGCTGCGAATAGCAGCATCCATATAGTAGTCGCTATTTCTCGATTATTTAGTGCTTCCATCTGGCACTGACTCTTATACATTTAACGTAAAGCTAACCGTGCGGGCCCGGAAAGCTGAATAAACAAAGCCGTATTTTAACAGCGCTCCGGTTGAGCGCCATGTTAGCTTGCGCATGATGTCTATGGTGTGATGTACTGATATTGACGTAAACGCTTGCTACAAATAGCAAGCTCCTCAGGTGTGAAAAGTGGATGCCACTTTTCATTGTCATAGATCAGTGCCTCTACTGTGAGATCAAGTCTTTTCCGTTCCCAGAGAGCTGTATACCCATCAGAGATATTGGGCGAATGTATGAGTCGTCGCGCAGTCTCTACACCACGATGAGCAAACAGCATATTCAGAAAGATTGAGGCTTTGTAGCCTACCTCTGAAAGTGCGCGATGATAAATGCCGTGCATTGCCTCATCAAATTCATTTATCAGTTGTTCGTTCGATGCCACAGAACTCTCCTAAGCAAGCTAACGTAAATTAGACATCCTAATTGACGCAAAACATTGCGTCGAAATGGTGTTTGGTATGGTTATAAAATTTAAAATCATCGTATTTTCAGTTGTTTGCCTAAATTTAGGCTGTCCTAAAGGTTAATGGGCATCTCTAAAAATACATCGATTGCCACCCGCTATTTGGTGAGAATCAAAAGCGCTGAAATGAGATAATAGCAGCAAGCCCACTGCTAGCGAATTAGCCGATGAAACACCGCCAACCTGGATTATTCGACGTTGAAGATAGAGCCGCGCAACTGACCAAAATGGGAGATCCGT
>JABFRC010000218.1 GCA_013141375.1 Methylococcaceae bacterium
GTACTGATGTTGATCTTACGAATGAGCTTATAACGTATATCAGCGCAGGCGGATAACTTATAGCCAAAATACGATTTACCGTGTTTCTTGGTCCAGGTGGCATCGACGTCCTTCTGCCGCCGCTTGGCAGGCGACCAATCTATCGGTGTCGCGGCTTGTTTGATCAGGTCTTTTTCTTCTTTATGATTATGCTGTTTGGGGGTGGGCACAATGCTGGCGTCAATCATTTGCCCGCCACGCGCGATGTAACCGTGCTTGTCCAGCTCGCGGTTAACGGCATCAAAGAGGGTTTCGCTGGAGTCGTTCGCGAAAGGTCCAGAACGTGGTGCGGTCTGGAATCTGACTGCTGTGGCGCAGCCCAACAAAGCGTTGAAAGCTTAGGCGATCCAGCAGTTGATACTCCATTTGTTCGTCACTGAGGTTGTAAAGCTGCTGGATGATCAGTGCTTTGACCATCAGTTCAGTGGGAAACGGTCGCCGACCACCACGTTCAAGGCTGGGGCGCGGTGCCGCTTGATCTATGGCAGCCGCCAGCGCTGCAAAATCAACATGCTGTTCCAAAAGCTGTAATGTATCGCCTAACTTGTTGAGCTTGGCTTCACGTTCTTCGGCGGCAAATAAGCTTTCTTTGATCATGGTTGTGGGTGCTTAGAAACTGAAATGGGACTGGGGAGTATTATCCCATGATGTCGAGTTTTTCGAGGTGCCCAGCTGAAAAACCATCTATCAGTTGTATTATCAGTATTAAGTACATGTTCTTTTAATAATATTGATTTATATATCACTGATACTCCCTTCCTCCATTGTTAAAAATGTCTTTTCTTTGTTTTTCTTTAGATACTATTTCCATAATAACACTTAGCTTTCTATGCATCGTTTTGTCATCACGGTATTTACGCCACATATCTTCTATACCTAAATCAGCTTTTTCAAGATAGCTGTAATTCATCAGGTATGGACTCACAGGCAATAGCCTGGGCTCATATTCCCTTAGAACTGATTGATCTCCATTTTTATTTTGAGAATCATTTAGAAATTTCGCTCTATTCACCTCTTCTTCCGGACTTAATAAATCTTCGTAGTATTCCTTTCTTATCCACTCCGTTATTAATAACCAGGCCTCATCATCAAAATATTCCTGATCTTCTACAGCTGTTTGCCGGTTACCCACCCTAAAATTTAACTCGTCGAATCTTCGATATCGGGTATCCAGCATTAGGATTTGTTGGCATTCAAAATCTAAAAGTGTCGTGCTCTTTTTGCTATTAAATACTGAGCTATTTCTCCTGTTCTCAACACATTCATTGACTGTTAGACTTTTTAATGGGTTTTCTTTAACCCTCGTGTAGCACGAGCTACAAAAAATCATTACTGATACGGCAACTGCAATCATTTTGTATTTGTTCATAACAGAAACTCCTTATTTTTTCTTCATCCTTCTGTTAATTTCAACGCCCAATGCTGGCTTTATTCTTTTTAATCCATTTACTCCGCAATCAATTCCTTTGTCAATATTAAATATCTCTGCAATCTCCTCACGGATCTCTTTCACCGTATCAGTATCAATATCAGCCAGCTTTTGAGGTATAAACAATTTTCTTGGATTTTCGCTATGATTTTTTGAATAAAAAGATCTAATTTTTTCCCAGCAATACTCATTCTCATCCAAAACATTTTGTGGCTCATAGATAGTATCTTTTTCAAGATCCATAGCAATAAGCTTTCTTGCCAACACAATTTTTTCGCACTCGAAATGCGCCTGAAGATACCCAGCCTGGCTATTCATCTTTGATGTCGTCATTCTTTTCATTGCGCACGAATCCAGCTCGTAATTCCTTAATAATTGGAATTTTTGTTGCTGCGTGCATCCGCAAATTACTAAAAACATACCTATTAACATCACCTTAAACATACAAGCCCCTTAACTATATTTTTTACAGCTTAACGGTCTCATGGTTTTTCAAATACGCAACCCATACCCATACTTGCAACTTTTTCGCTTAAATCGACTGGTGTCTGTCCGGACTCTTGAGCAATTCTATGTGTTGGCCAGACTTAATAAGTCATCATGACTGATAAAAACTTATTTAAACGCCAAATGACTTATTTAGACTTCAAATAAGTCATTTATTCTCTCTGATAGAATTTTTCTACGACTTATCATCAGTCAAGATGACCTCAAATAACTTATTTCAACTCAAAATGACTTATTTGAACTTATTCTAAAAAATCACAATGACTTATCTTCAGTTGTTTTGACTTATTTCGACTGATGATGACTTCAAATAAGTTCTGCAGCTACTTTGACATAGGGATAATCTAAATACCCGGTCGAAAAACGCCGAATAAATCGATCTTTTTAATTAATCAACATTCCCCATTGACTAGGTATTTTTGATTTGTCAGAATCGCCAGTAATAGATGGGTTTGATGTGCAACAGGATGCCTCACTCGATAAAGCCGCGGCCAGTAGCGGGATACAAATCGGCTGGTAACCTGGATTGCCTACGGGCGGGATGGATATCACCAGGACTCCCCTT
>JABFRC010000021.1 GCA_013141375.1 Methylococcaceae bacterium
ATATTGGTAGGTTGGGTAGAGTGATGGGAACCTCTAAAAATTATCCATTCATGCTTCGACAGGCTCAGAACGAACGGATAAGCAATTGATTTGATATATACCCGTTCGCATTTATGCCCTATGGGTACTGAGCTTGTCGAAGTGCAATTTTTAGAGCCCCCCTGATAACGAACCCCAACATTTGATGTATACCTACGCACTCTTACTCAGTTCCACAACCTTGTGTTTATCAACTGATTCAATTGCATTCGTGCCGTGCTTCTTGCGGTAACTTTCCAGAAATCGTGCGATGCGACCGATCGCCTCAGTCAGGTCATCGGCGTTAGGCAGAAATACCACGCGGAAATGATCGGGGGTTTTCCAGTTAAACCCCGTGCCTTGCACCACCAACACTTTTTCGGCTTCCAGTAATTCCAGAATGAATTGCTGGTCGTCTTTGATCGGGTAAATTTTTGGATCAAGGCGTGGAAATAGATACAAAGTTGCTTTGGGCTTTACGCAGCTTACACCGGGAATAGCGGTAAGCAATTCATAGGCAAGGTCGCGCTGTTTGCGTAAACGCCCGCCGGGGGCGACTAGGTCGTCGATACTTTGGTGTCCGCCCAGCGCAGTTTGTATGGCGAATTGCCCCGGCACGTTGGAACACAAGCGCATCGAGGCCAAAATGGTCAGGCCATTGATGTAATCCTGCGCGTGTTTTTTCTCGCCGGAAAGCACCATCCAGCCAACGCGATAACCGCAGGCTCGATAGTTTTTCGACAACCCGTTTAAGGTCACGAACAACACGTCATCCGCCAGCGATGCCATTGCAGTATGACTTTCATCGTCATAAAACATCTTGTCGTAAATCTCGTCGGCGAAAATGATCAGCCCGTGTTCGCGTGCGAGTTGAATGATCTCTTTGAGAATCTCATCGGAATACAACGCGCCGGTCGGATTATTCGGATTGATGACCACAATGGCGCGCGTGTGCGGCGTGATTTTGGCTTTCATATCGGCCAGATCGGGATTCCACTCGTTGGCTTCATCACACAGATAATGAATCGGCGTGCCGCCCGCCAGCGTAACTGCGGCCGTCCACAGCGGATAGTCGGGCGCAGGCACCAGCACCTCGTCACCGGAATTCAGCAAGCCTTGCATCGCCATCACAATCAACTCGGAGGCACCGTTGCCAATGTAAATATCATCCAACCCGACGCCCCGAATTTGCTTGGACTGGCAGTAATGCATAATGGCCTTGCGCGGCGCGAACATGCCCTTGGAGTCGGTATAGCCCGAGGCGTTCGGCATGTTCAGGATCACGTCCTGCTGTATTTCTTCGGGGGTATCAAAGCCGAACGGCGCAAGGTTGCCGATGTTCAGCTTGATGATGCGCTGGCCTTCTTCTTCCATCTGCTTGGCGCGTTCCATCACCGGGCCGCGTATGTCGTAGCAGACGTTAGAAAGTTTGGTCGATTTCAGTATGGGTTTCACGATAGTTCACTCAAAATTTTTGGTAAAAAGCTTTGTATGTTGGGAATATGCTTTTGTGCTTACCCGGTTTTAATAAAAATGTAGATTGGGTCGCCTAAAGCGCCTACTTTTGGTAGCGCAGCGTAACCCAACAATTGGTGCTTGATTTGTCGGGTTACGCTCACGCTAACCCGACCTACATGCTTTTGTTTTCATGTTTTTCTAATCAATTCAAAAGCTCTTGTAGGGTGGGCACATGCTTTTCGTGCCCACGCGGAATAAATTCGGTTATGCAAAATGGTGGGCAGAAAAGCGTTGCCCACCCTACGGGACTGATTGTTTAGTCCCACATTAACTACCCATTTTGGATTCTAATCATAATGCACCAACTCATAAGCCAAAGAAGGCTCTCTTCCTTCCAATAAATCCGTCAAAAACGCCCAGAACACATCTGCCGATGGTGGACAGCCGGGCAGAAAATAATCGATTTTCACGACTTCATGAATCGGGCGCACTTTATCCAGCAATAACGGCAGTTCGGGATCGCTGGGGATTTGCGGATTCTCCACGCCGATGCCATCTAAATAAGCTTCTGACAGACATTCTTCCAGCGGGATGAAGTTACGCATGGCCGGTAAACCGCCGTTAATGGCGCAGGCGCCGACGGCGACCAGTATTTTACAGTTCTTACGAAACTCGCGCAGGGTATGGACGTTTTCGGAATTGCACACGCCGCCTTCAATAAGGCCAATGTCGCAATTGGTGCAGTGTTCGATGTCGGTGATCGGCGAGCGGTCAAATTCGACAAGGTCGGCCAGCGCTACCAGGCGTTCATCCAGATCAAGAAATGACATGTGACAGCCAAAACAACCTGCCAGTGAGGTGGTGGCGATTCTGATTTTAGCCATGATCTTTTTCCTTTGGGAGTGCCCTGGATTCTTCGGCAAGAGCAACTTCATCAATCTGCTTGTGATCGTAAATGCGCTCGCCAATCGGCACGGTGTAGCCGGTACGTTTAATCAAAATAGCGCCGGTGGGACAGATATGGGCCGCCTGATCGCTTGCTTCAAGGTCGGTGTCTTTTAA
>JABFRC010000014.1 GCA_013141375.1 Methylococcaceae bacterium
ATTTAATGGCGTGCCGGTGTTGGATTTGGATTATGCAGAAGACAGCAATGCCGAAACCGATATGAATGTAGTCATGAACGATGCGGCTGCCTTTATTGAAGTGCAAGGCACGGCGGAAGGTCATGCGTTCAGAAAAGAAGAGCTCGATGCAATGTTAGAGTTAGCATCTCTGGGCATTACCCAACTTTTGGAAAAACAACGCATCGCTTTAGGAACCAACGATTAATGTTAGAGACCGCTCAACAGCTGGTTTTAGCCAGCAGCAATTTCGGGAAAATTCGCGAGATTCAGGCATTATTGCCCGACTATCCCATCGCTGCTCAATCGGCATTCGATATTCAAGACGCCGAGGAAACAGGCCAAAGTTTTGTTGAGAATGCCATCATTAAAGCCAGAAATGCGGCACTTTATTCCGGTCTTCCGGCCATTGCGGATGATTCCGGATTGGTGGTGGATGCCTTGTTTGGCCAGCCTGGCGTCCTGTCGGCGCGCTATGCTGGGGTTGGTGCCGGCGATCAGGAGAATGTGCAGAAATTATTGCAGGCGCTTGAAGGTGTGCCTGATGCACAGCGCACGGCTCGTTTTGTCTGCGTGATGGTCTTTATGCAGCACGCTGAAGATCCCTTGCCGGTGATTACACAAGGTGTCTGGGAAGGCCGAATATTGCATCAGCCCAAAGGCGACAATGGTTTTGGCTATGATCCGGTTTTTTGGGTGCCAGAGCGTGATTGTGCTTCTGCAGAGTTACCTGCTGACGTTAAAAATGCCCTCAGCCACCGAGGTAAAGCGCTGAAGACATTGACAGCATTGATTCAGTTGAGTGCCGCCGTCCAGGCTTCGATGTAGCAGTATTATGACAGAGCCATTACTTGCTATTGCCAGGCAATTTGCCAATTCTGCCAGCGACATCGCCCCGCTGGGCAATGGCCTGATCAACGATACCTTTCTAGTGCAGACTGCCGCACAGCCGTTTGTATTGCAGCGCATCAATACGCAGGTGTTTCCAAATCCTGAGCAAATCATGACTAATCTAGTCACTCTCGGTGAGCATCTCGCCCTAAAAAATAGCAGCGCTGTCAGGTTGCAACTGCCGCAAATTTTATGCACGGTTAGCAATACCCCTTTATATCAAGATAAACAAGGTAGTTCGTGGCGTGCTTTAAGTTTTGTTGAGAACAGTGAAAGTCTGGAAGAAATTCGCTCCCTGGAAGATATCAGGCAGGCAGGTGAGGCTCTAGGGCATTTTCACAGTTTGTTAAGCGATCTTGAGCCCGGCAATATTCATGATACCTTGCCGGGGTTTCATATTACGCCGGGATATTTGCAGCAATATCAGCAAGCCATGATTCAAACAAATATTGAATCTGACCCGTATTGCGAAGACTTTATCTCTCAATTTCAGCATCGAGCCGATGAGTTGGAAGCGGCAAAGCAACAAGGCTTCTTGCTGCTGCGCGTAATTCATGGGGATCCAAAGCTCAATAATTTTTTGTTCGCTACGCAAAGCGGCAAGGTAATCAGTCTGATTGATCTGGACACCGTTAAGCCAGGTTTGGTGCATTATGATTTGGGCGATTGCGTGCGCTCTTGCTGTCATGACAAGGTTACCGGCGGCTTTGATTTGGAACGTTGCCGCGCTTTGTTAAAAGGCTATTTAAAAGAAGCCGGGGCATTTTTTAGTGTGCATGATTACAAGTATCTTTACCCGGCAATACGGCTGATTCCCTTCGAATTGGGCCTGCGTTTTTACACTGATCATTTGCAAGGCGATCGGTATTTCAAAGTCAGCGAGCCCGGGCAAAATCTGCAGCGTGCGGCTGAGCAATTTCGTTTATGTGAAAGCATAATGGCTCAGGCATCAGCCATTATGGTGATGATTGCAGAGTTGATGGTGGATGAATAATTCGACCATTGCGCAACTGATGCAGACGTTTCCCAATCCGGGCAAACTGGTTTGGATAGGCGTCAGGCCTGCACGCGGCGAGGCTATGATTGCTGTCGATGAAGTGATGACCGATCAACGCTATGGACTTATAGGCGATCGCTACAATGGTAGCAGCGGCAAGCGGCAAGTGACATTGGTTCAGTGGGAGCACCTTATCGTGCTGGCATCCATGACTGGCAAACCTGTTACTCCGGAAATGCTGCGGCGCAATTTAGTCATTAAGGGTATCAATTTATTGGCGTTAAAGGACCAAACCTTCCAAATCGGTGAAACCATTTTGCAAACCACCGGGCTTTGTCATCCCTGTTCAAAAATGGAGCAAATACTGGGTCCGGGTGGATATAACGCCATGCGCGGTCATGGCGGTTTGACTGCCAGAGTATTGAAACAAGGAGTAATGCGCCTAGGTGATTCGTTGCAGGTGTTGGTGGAATAGGCCTGTCACTCTATATCAATATGCACTTCATTGCGCCTTAGAGCCGGCAGGGTCCAGGGAGGATCAAATGCCGCCGAACGGGGCCTGGATAATATTTTGTAATGATTTTTTTCAAGCCATCTCGATAGATAAATGG
>JABFRC010000194.1 GCA_013141375.1 Methylococcaceae bacterium
CAAATTGACCAGTACAAGACTCAACTCTTACAGTACGAAAACATGCTCAAGAACACCGTGGCACCGGCAGCTTACGTGTGGGATCAGGCCACCACTACGATGAATAAACTGCGTAGCTCTATCGATACCCTGAACTATTACAAAACAACGCTCGGTGGTGTGGACTCTTACTTGAGCAAGTTCAAAGACACGGCCGCCTATCGCGACTCGCCGTGTTACTCCATCAGTGGCTGTACCGATGCCGAATGGGCGGCGATGAAGGATTCGGAACGCTTGGGCTCTGAATCACAGAAAAAAGCTACGGATGCGCTGTTTAAAGGTCTGGATGAACAGCAGAACGCGATGCAATCCGATGCCAGTCAGTTGGAAAGTCTGCAAAAGGCGGCGCAAACTGCGACCGGGCAAATGGAAGCTATTTCTTATGCCAACCAACTGGCCAGTCATCAAGCTAATCAATTGTTACAAATTCGCGGCCTGTTAATCTCGCAACAAAATGCCATTGCCACCCGCAATCAGGCCCTGGCAGATCGTGAAGCCAAAGAAGCCGCCTCCGCCGCTCAACTGCGTAGCGGCAAATTCGTCAAAAGCTCAGCTAAAAGCTGGTAAGAAGGAGAATAGAAATGAAACTACAAGGCCTATTATTGATGATCGTGGCCGGCACGTTTGCTGTCTTGCTGGTTGGCTGCGAAAAAGCACCTGACATTGCAAGCCCGACCTGTGCTGATTTGGACAAGATCACCGACCCTGTTCAAAAGGAGGAATTGCTCAAGACCTGTCCACGTAGCGGCTCAGGTTTCAAGCCCAGTCCAAAGAAAAGCTGGTGAGGGGCTAGCGATGACAACGCTCGCTCAGTTAGTCAGAGGTGCCCTGCTCCCGTTAGGCCTGATGTTGATGCTGTTTTCCGTGAATGCGCAGGCGGCTATTGATAATGCAGGGATTTTGGATAATGCCCTCAACAGTTATTCAACGGCGGCCAATTCCTGGGCGTCAACCATCACGGCCCATGCCAGCTGGCTGTTTTGGACCTTAGCCTTGATCAGTATGGTATGGACCTTTGGCTTGATGGCCTTGCGTAAGGCGGACATTGGTGAATTCTTCGCTGAGTTTATTCGCTTTACGATGTTTACCGGCTTCTTCTGGTGGTTGCTGATTAACGGCCCGAACTTTGCCACTTCCATCATGACCTCTCTGCGCACTATGGGCGGGCATGCCACGGGGTCTGACTCCTTGCTGACACCCTCCAACATTGTCGATATCGGTTTCGAGATATTTTTTAAGGTGCTGGATCAGTCCTCGGTATGGTCACCCATTGATAGTGCCGTGGGGATTATCATGGGGGCGATTGTGCTGGTCATCCTGGCGTTAATTGGCGTGAACATGCTGTTGCTTCTTGTCAGTGGCTGGGTCCTGGCCTATGCCGGGATTTTCTTCCTGGGTTTCGGGGGTTCACGTTGGACCTCTGAGATGGCCATCATTTATTTTAAAACCGTATTAGGGGTTGCCGCCCAGTTGTTCACCATGGTGTTACTGGTTGGGATTGGTAAGTCCTTTATAGATCAGTATTACACCCACATGAGCGCAGGCCTCAGCCTGAAAGAATTAGGGGTGATGATGATTGTCTCGGTGGTGCTGCTGGCCCTGGTCAATAAGGTGCCGCCACTTATCGGGAGCCTTGCCGGTGGCAGTACCGGTTCACTGGGTAATGGCTTCGGTGCGGGGACGGCAATGGGTGCTGCGGCCATGGGCGCAGCAGCGGCCGCCACCGCAGGAGCCGCCATGGCCGCGGGGGCAACTAATATGGCAGGCGGTGCTCAAGCCATCATGACCGCCTTCTCGAAAGCCTCCGCCTCGGAAAGCGCAGGCAGTGGTACCGGCGATATGATGGCCGCCATGCGTGGTGGTTCTGGCAACAGCAGTGGTTCTGGCAGTGCCCTTGCTTCGGCAATGGATGGCTCAATGGGCAGAGTTGCGGCGAATACCGTTGCCAACCTGGCACAAGGCAGCTGGGATGTGGCTAAAGCCAAGGCCAGTGACATGCGGGATGCGGCAATGGATCGCGTCAGTGAGACCACGGGTGGAAAGATTGCAGCGGCTATTGAAGCCCGCGATGCTGTGCCCAGTTCGGGGTCCAGCCAATCCTCAACCTTTGCTAACAACTCGCTCTCGTCCGGGTCAACGTCGGCTGGTTCAAATCAATCTTCGGATGCGGCATCAGAAGTGGCGTCCTTTCGTGATCGCGATTTAAAAGCCTCGTAACGACACTAAGAAGAGCCGCAAGCATGCAACGAAAACACTTTTACGCAACAGTCGCCTTGGTAATAACGTCTTTCAGCTTATCGATCCAAGCCAATGAAACCCCACAAACCCCGTTGCAAGCTAAGGCCATGCCCTTTGCCGACCTGTCGCCACGGCTTCAAGAGCGCGTGGTCTGCTCACTGTCTGCGGCCATGAAATACGAAGTGCCTGCAAACATCGTGCTGGCGGTGGCGGAAAAGGAAGCGGGCAAACCTGGGCAATGGGTGCTTAATGCTAACGGCACCCATGATGTGGGAGCGATGCAATTTAATACGGCTTATTTAAGCGATTTGGCCAAGTATGGCATTTCGGCAAACGATGTGGCGGCGGCAGGCTGCTATTCGTTCGACCTGGCCGCCTGGCGGCTTCGGCAACATATTAAGCATGACAAAGGCGATCTGTGGACGCGGGCGGCTAACTACCACTCGAAGACCCAACATTACAACGCCATCTACAGGGCTGACTTGATGGCAAAAGCCGTCAAATGGGCCGATTGGCTGGAGGCTCGGTTTGTGACTTATAACGTGAATAACTCCGATATACAGAAAACACCAACAGCGGCAACTGAAATAACGAAAACCCTAGTGTCTGCACCAAGCCCGCAACCCGTCAACACAGCTGCGTGGAATACTTCCGCATATGTCCCACGCAAACTCATCATCAACGGGCAACCGTAAACAACCGTCTTTAAATTTTAGCGGCTAAAATTTTGCCGTTTGGACTCGACAAACAAAAAGGCAATCAACGCCAGGGATTAGGCATTAACAGCGTCTTTTAAGCTTTTACCGGCTTTAAAACTTGGCAGTCTTGCCGCAGAGATAGTGATTTCTTCGCCGGTTTGCGGATTGCGACCTTTACGTTCGGCACGTTCTTTCACTTCAAAACTGCCAAAACCTACCAAAGCTACTGAATCACCTGCCACTAAAGCCGCTTCGATGGATTTTATGATGCCATCTACGGCCCGACCTGCGTCGGCTTTGGTTAAGTTGGCGTGTTCAGCGATGGCAGTGATCAATTCCGATTTATTCATGTAAGGTTGCTCCGTAAGTTAAAACAGTTAGGGTAAATGAGTTGTGTGGGTTTTTGAATCTAATTTTAGCGGCTAAAAATATAAATCTTATTTAGGTTTTATTTGCTTCTTTTTCCATGTTTCAAGCGCAAAAAGAGTAACTGTATGTGCTGCATGTATTGCAAGCCGAGCGTGGCGTGGTTCAAGTTTATACATTTTTCGCCCTGCACCATGGGCAGAGCTAGCGTGCGTCCTTAACGCCCCTATGCCTTCAACAACAGAAATAAGCCCACTTAGGACAAGTTGTAAATCTTGATCTTCAATCTGACTTGGATCGAAGCCAAGATGCTTACGAACAATAGCCCAAATAGGTTTAAGGTCTTGCTTTGCTGGCAAATCAAGACCTTCATCGGCAATATAAATCTTGCACAATGACTCCAGTATGTTACTTGCAGCAGAAGCAGCCTCTCTTGGGTTTGATTCAACATTAGATAATGCACGATTAAACTCTAAATCCAGTGAGGCAATATCTCTCTCCCTAATGAATTCTTCTAATGTTCTTGATGGAGTTCCAAGTGCGCCGACTATTTTTCCACCTCTGACATATTGCAGTTCGCAATGAGCAAGAATTTTAGATATTTTTTCCCTGTCCTGGATTGGTTGTAAGTGCCATGAAATTTCAGGGTCGAGCGGTGCTTCCATTTAGTTTTCGATCAAGCGTCCCAAAATATCAATGGGTTGAACAGAATTATCTTTATTTGTAATACGAAGCCACTCTTGAGCCTTTGCCTGTTTACTTCCTGCAGGCGGATCTCCAGGAGCACCTGCATAACTAAAAAGACTGTCAAGCGTTGCGTGCGTTTCTCGCTGAGAAACAATATCAGCACAAACTGAAAGAACAGGAGTAGGAATAATTTGGCGCATATATTTAATTTACTTCTTATGAATCTATTCTTAGGATGATCTCGACCAGTTCTTTGATTACCTCAAAATATTGACGGTCGCTAGCAACTATTATCTAAGCATGAACTGACCTCAAATCAATTTTGAGATTTCTGAAATGTATCCCGCCACCACAAGATGACGCGTAGCCACCACACACATGCTGCCGGCCTTTGGTCTAAAATCTTGCTAATTTCCACTTTAAGTAAATGTTTCTGTTTCAGCTTAAGAAACCGCGCGTCCTCTATATGAATCCCTATGTCTGTTGCCATGTCATATCGAGTATGGACACTATTATAAGCCTCACGAGAAATCGCCCCATTTGCATTGAGAAGCTCAATGCACTTACTCTTCGCTTCTGCATACATTCCAAAGGATCGGTGATGCGCGTCCGCGCGTGCTTTCCAATTCACCATAATTTGGAGCATGGATATTATAAATGTTCCGATAGAAAGCATCCCAATCCATAGAACTAGATTCCATTGATCAGGAATTAGTATCGGAACGAGTGCTGGATCAACAAAAGCCATCGCAACAATATATACAGATATGACCATGAGAAGAATATCAACAATGGCTGCCCATCTCCGATAATTAGTCCTCTCAACTGAGTGTGCTGTGCAAAGCATATCTGCTTTGCGGCACATCTTTTTTACTTCTTCGCGGTAGTCTCCTGTTGAATCATTCATTTATTAACCTTTAATTTAGCCATGTA
Source organism: Methylococcaceae bacterium (assembly GCA_013141375.1). GTDB lineage: Bacteria > Pseudomonadota > Gammaproteobacteria > Methylococcales > Methylomonadaceae > JABFRC01. The sequence goes on from JABFRC010000194.1 coordinate 4,962, forward strand.
TCCTTCCTTAGTTTGGTGGATTTTTCGATTACTAAGAATTATCCCCAAGTATGGATCTAAGATCATCAATCGAGCCACGCTTTTCTGATGCCTCAAGCCGTTTTGCAAACCTAGTCAATGCACCTGACACACGTTGCCTCTCTTGACTGTTTGCTCCTCCAAGGTAATCATCAACATGAAGTGATTGACCAGTTATATCGGCAATCGGCCTATTAACCCGCAATGACGAATATTCAACGAAATGACGTAACATGTCTTTCGGTGTCTGACGACCTGTATATCCTCGGAATGCTTCGATTGCTAAGGATTCAATGTGATAACCCTTGAGTTGGCTTGAGTCAGGGAGATGGGTTTGTAAGCCCTTAAAAAGCTTTATAATAGGAACAACCTTTCCACCATTAGCCTGATTTATTGACGTTAGTTTTTTTACAAATTCTTGTGGCCGCACGACGGAACTCCACTTAGACCCGTCAGCCGATGGAATATGAACACCATTGGCTTTTTTTATGGCAGGTAGTACCTGGATTTCTGTTCCGTCGGAGTAACTAACTGTAATAGCTAGCTTCCCTGCTTCCACATTCACACCCAACCCGCTAAGTCGTTCTGCGATCCTCTGTTCGAAATAACTAAGCACCTGTGCAGCACTTGCATCAGCAAGCGAGGAGTTGTTTACGACAAACAGCACATCGATATCACTCAAGCCGTCTACATAAGTATGTTTACGAACAGAGCCGCCGAAAAGTGTTTCCGTTTCGCCTTCTATGTCTCTTTCTATTGCTTTCTGCAATGTTTCAATATGTTTTTTAATTTTTTCTGTATCGCGGCTGTTATAGTCAGCAAGTAGCCCTTGTAAATACTCATTAGCCGCTGCGTCATAGCGTGCCGAATCCGCAGCGTTAGAAACTTCCCTGTCTAAATTTGCATTGTTGCTGGTAATGCCACCGAACCAACCACCTCCACTTCCGCCCATGGTTATCTCCGTTTAAAATTTTTCTTTACAAGCTCCGCAAGATTCCAAGAATGAATTGCGAATGGTAAGGTATTCACAAGTGCATCTTTGTCGCCATCAGTGGCAAAACGCTTGAGAGCATATTGAGTCCGCTGAAGTGTTTTTAAGTTCCGTTTCCATAGTTCCAGCATCACATTACCGTCATCGATCTCAAATAGTTCATTAGTAACCGCAAATTCACTTGGTGCTCCAGACCACAAACTATCAAGGCCAACCCTTAGCCAATTCAGGCCATCAAAAATGTCAGCGCCACAGAGAAAATAAGCCGTAACAGCGGCTGGCGTAATTGAACCAAAGACATGAATTGGCGTCGTGTTTAAACCTGCTTCATCAAGGACTTTTCTCAGTTCAAGAATAGCTCGACAGCGTTCGATTGCCGATTTTCCAAGTTCTCGTTCTGTAACACCAATAACGTCAAAACCACCTCGCCTAATTTTAAAAAAGAACTATAGAAATCTGCTGGTATTTCTGGTTTAAAAAGGAAATCTGTCGCAGCATCTGGAACAAGTTTAAAATCTTCGTGGGCCAATTCAACTTGTTCATCAAGAGGGCAATACGCATCGAAACTTACACTAATGACACTTGTGTTAGCCATGCGGCTTGCCGATTCTGCGAGAAAGCAACGGTATTGTTCTCGTGTCCAGTTGGTACTTGTACAAGCTGGTAAAAAAGCATCAACAGCTACCGCTGTAGGTGCTGTTTCATAAACACCACTATCAATAATAACGACATCTGCAATATCCTCGAATGCAATTGAGGTGTGACCGTGTACAACATCAAAAGCACTTAGTAAGCACACGTTGCTTATGTCTACGCGCAGTGTCTGCATGATTTTGGAAACATTTGGAAAACCACGACTTGAAAAAGATGGTACGAGAAGTGGGGTTTCTATCCCGAGTTTTTTTGTGCGCCGCACATTTTCTATAATCAATTCATTCGACATTTAGGGCAATCCTATCCAAACAAGAAGGGCATCTTCCACAGGCTGGAGCACTTCGACGTTCACAACTATAAGTCAGACTTATCGGTACGCGATGGCGTCGTGCAAACTTCACGATTTCTGGTTTCTGTATATCCAAGAATGGCATTCCAAGCGCAATTGATCCCCCAGCATATCCGTCAAATAGTTTTTGCAAATCTCCAACGAAGGCTTCAGTTGTATCGTAGTAAGGGGTATCTGCATGAATACCCATAGCAATAACAAGCGGTCGAATGTTAATTACTGAACCTGCGGCCATAGCTATCAGGGCATTCCTGCAAAACACCTCCCCATTGGTATTTGTTGGTCTAAATCCAAGCCTAATCTTGATCAAGGGTGTTTTATAATGTTTCGCTATTGATTGTGCAGCTTCCCATTCACTTTTGCGCGACGGTTGTCCGTAATCAACAAACACCGCGTCAATAAATGCCTTTTGCTTGTGGTACACAGCCAGAGTTGCAGCCGAATCTATACCGCCACTTAACAAAACCACAATCCGCACCTTTGTTGACATAATTGAATATCCGCTGTTTATAAAACTCTTCAATGTGCTCCCTTCTAATGTTCTACGCTACATTGGGTACGTTTAAACAAACGTTACTAAAGTCCCACAGGATTTTGCGTAAACCCACAGCTGACAATGCTTTGCATCAAATATCCACATCCGAATATTAGTCATGGAAAACTGGCGTTTTTTGGGAAATTACAAAGTGGTTCAAAGCATTGCTATCTGTAGTTTTGCAAAAAAATCTGTCGTTTGTTTAAACTCACCCAACATCCCGCACCGTTGCCTCAAAATCATCACAAAGCTTATCAACTAAATCTTCAGTTTCTTTGAAGAAATATTCCCCGACTACCTGCCGATTAAGTGCCTTGTAGCGGCGATATATTTTCGCAAAATCATCATAAATTTCGGTTTCCGATACATGCGACTTAATCTTTACGATTAGCCGCAGACCGTCTTTATCATTGCGAACATACTGGAAGAAATCCGTAATCTTGGCTTCAAAGTCCTGTATCAGCGTGCCTGTTTTAGCTTCTTGTTCATTACGAGCAGCAATGATGGCGAGAATATCAAATTGCCCACCCGGACCGTATTCGGCCCCTTCTGCTACTTTGAGCCTTCTTCTTTTCCTTCGGCTCATAGGTTACCACTTCAATAATGCCGATCTGATTGTCAAAATACACCTCAATCGGATCTTTAATATCCTCGCTGCGGTGCAGCATGTTGTAAAGGGTATTGAACTTACGCCAGAAGAATAAAAAGCTTGGCTCGCTGTACTTGGCATCGAGATCAATCACATATTCAATGCGATTAAGAATGGTGAAATACTGAGCGGCCTTGGCTTTGGTGTCAGCGGTTCGCTGCGGATTGGCGTCGATGTATTTCTTTAAGCTGCTTTCAAAATCCAAATAACTTTCAGGATCATCCCGCTTGGCGGCATCTTTATAAATGCTCATGAACACTGTAAAAAACTTATCAAAGGTGTCCGATTTTTTCAGTTCACTCAGCAGAACATCCAAGACCTTTTTATCACTGAACGGATCGAAGTCACTCACCACCACATCGGAGAAATGTTCGAAGGCATCTTTGATGTTTTGCACATTCACATTGTTGTAGGAGAAATCGACGATCTTGCAGTCGTTCTTATATTTCGCGGTGCGATTGACTCTGGAAATAGTCTGAATAGCACTGATGCCTTTAATTTCTTTATCCAAAAACAAGGTATGCAGTCTTTTCTCGTCAAAGCCGGTTTGAAGTTTGGCGACCACGATAATCAAACCGTTTTTACTCAACGCAAAACTTTCCAAGACCTTTTCTTCAGTTAAACCGCCATTTAATCCCGTGGCATTTTGCTCGTCTTGATTGGCTGAATACACGATATGAATCGGTGCTTCGGCATATTTAGCAAATTTCGGCTGTTGCACCAAGGCGTTGAAGTGTTTTGACACCGCTTCCTTGTAAGCAATCGCGGCTTTAATGGAATGCACCGCCAACATGGCCTTACCGGTGCCGCGTATTTGGCGATAGACATCTTTCACCAATAAATCGGCGACATACTTGGCGATGGCATCAATGCGGTCACGGTTTTCATAGATTTGTTTTTTCTGGGCGTCTTTGTATTCTTTTTCAGTAAAACCGGTCAGTGGATTGCTGGGTAAATCAAACAACATCTTTGACGCCACCGGCACAATGTTTTTCAGTGGATTGAGGATAAAGCCATCCTCAATCGCTTCTTTCATGGTGTAACTGTCAAAAGGCCGCCAGAGCTTTTCACTCTCGGCATAGCCGCTAAATTCACCAAACCTTGCCAGCGAATGATCATCCGGTGTGGCGGTAAAGCCGATAATCAAATTCTTTTTGGTACAGGCGCCGGCATAAGCTGAATTATCAAACGGGCTTTGCAGTTCGTCGAAGATGCTGATCATTTCTTCGTGCTGGTCGCCGCTGTTGGAACGGTGGATCTCATCAATCAGAAATACGATGCGCATGCTGGCGAGTTTTTGCAGCACCTCTGCATCCAGCATTTCCCGCACCGAACCGAACTTTTGCAAGTTGACGATCACCAAGCGGGTATCCGATGCCAGCGCTTCTTGAAAGGTCTTTTTATTGGTGGCTTCCTTGACCATACGATTATCGATATTCATATTCAGCATCAACGAATCTATCTGGCTACGCAGCTGCAAGCGATCCACCACGATCATGATTTTGTCGTAAACGTATTCGCTTTTGCCGTGACTATCAGGGCGTCGCAAGTCTTTCAACTGCAATGCCGACCAGCCAATAATGTTGGATTTGCCAAAGCCTGCCGCGTACTGCATCAACAAGGAATAGACGTTTTTATTATTGGAGTAGGCTTTGCGCTTTTCCAGCAGCTCCTTTTTCTTGGCTTCGCCGACACCGGCCAACTGCTTTTCTAACAGCTGTTCAAAGTAATCGGGTTCTTGTTCATGCGCCAAAAACTCATCAATCTTGGCCATGATTTTATCGGTGCCAAATTTCTGTTTGGGACGAGGTGAAATCAAGTGCCCGGCTTCATTTTTGACTTCTTTCACGCCTTTGTTCAGATAGACATCGCGCTCGATAAAGTTGTAATACAAAATCTCTTTTTCGATGAACAACTTGCCATACAGTGCAGTAAACAACTCTTTGAGCTTATCTTTTTTATCGGCATCGGGGTTTAACAACGGGTAAGGCTTAAACACAGTGGAGGCCTTTTTCTCAATCTCTTCGCGGTCAAACTTGCCTTCACGGCAGGTGGCTAGCATCTCATCAAAATAATCCGCCAGGGTGCGGATCACAAAGGTTTCGCCAATATCGGTGGTAGTGATATGAATGGCTTTTTCAAATATCTTCAGGAAGTCTTTGCGGTAGGCCAGCTTCTCGTTATCACTCAGCATGGCATTGCTATCAAACTGCTGGTGATAGACTTTCACCGCCTCAAAATAATCTTTGATAACTTTGCCACGGCCATTCTTGGTGGCATTTTGGCTGGTGTAGTTGGACTTTAATTCGCTGTAACCCAGATAAATGCCGTTCACAAACAACACAATATCCGGGCGGAATGAAAACACCTGCTGACCTTGGTAATTGTATTTATAGGGCAGCTCCTGCACCACGGAGAAGATGTTTTCCTCAAACAGCGCATTGTCGTGGATCACGCTGTCGCTGGTGTAAAACAGATGCAACTTAATGCCCTGCAAGGTAATGGCTTTGTTGGCATTAATAAAAAGGGCTTTGTTGCGGCTACTGCCACAGCGTTCCTGGATTAAGGCAATCAAATCTGCCAGTAATTTTTGTTTATTGCCCCCGTATTTTTTCAGCAGCTGCTCATAAGGTTTTTTGTTCAGCTCGGTATCCGAGATAAACGCCTGCAAGTCTTCTTCAATAATCAGCGATTGGGTGACGGTGTTGGCTTTAACTTCTTTGTAGCCCAAGCCATCGCGAAAAAAAGGAATTAAAAACTTATCCTGCAGATGCAATTCATTCATTTAACTAACACGCTGAATATCCGTTTGCGAAAAATCATTGCCTTTAAACAGCAACGGCAAATCCAAAAATTTTGCGGCGGCATAGCTACAACAATCGCCAAAATTTAATTTAGCTGGATGTTTTCCCTTACCATAATTTTGCCAGGCAATACGCGCTAATCTGGCTTGTTGACTATCAAAAGCGATAATATTGGCTGACAGGACGGTGAGCAATTCATCATATTTTTTAGCGCCGGATTCGCCTTTTTTATGTTCGATGACCATCGCGGATTCAACAAGCGTCACTGCACTAATGTAGATTTTGTCTGTATCAGCCAGTATTTGTATGAACGACTGCGCATCGTCTTCGCCCAACAAAATCGCAATTAATACCGAAGAATCAACCACCATTATTCCGCATCCCACAAGCCTATTGGGCTTTGCTGATAACCCAGTATTTCATCGGCAGAGCGTGGGTCAATGGTCGGTAATTGAGCGCAGTCACCCGCGATTGCCATTAGCTTTAAAAATTTTGCTGATTTTTTCGGCGCTTGTTTATCGCTAGCGCTGGCAAACTGTCTGGCTTCTTGTTGCAAGCTTTCTTCAAGTTCTCGAATACGTTGCTTGATGATAGCGGGCGGTAAGGTTTCGGGGATATTAATAGTGACTTGCATGATAGGTCTCCAGTAGTTAGTTACGCATTAGCTTAATTGTTCGCCATGCAATCCCCATTCAACATCATCCTGGATAAAGGTTTCAGTTAATACGGGTTGATGCGACTCCAGATAACGGCGCAAGGCTTCAGTGACAATTTCCTGCAGGTTACCGGCCCAACCTTGTTGCACCAGGGTTTGCGCCTGTTGCCAGAGTTGATCGGGTATTTCAGCAGGGTGAGTGCTATTCATGGCGATGCTCCGGTTTAAATACACAAATTTTCCCCGTGACTATATCGTTAATCAGGGTTTTTCGCAGTTCTTTGAGGTTGTCGATTTGGCTATTGATGGTGGCGACAATGCGGTCAATGTGGGCGGTTTTTTCATCGAGGTAATTGGCAATGGCTTGTTGTTTATCGAGTGGAGGCACTGTAATCTGTAAGGCTTCGATGACACCCATTCCAATATTCGGTTGCGTACCGAATGACCAAAATAATTGAACTTGTTGTTGAAAATATGAGGATGAAAGAAATTGGTAAACAAAGCGCGAATCGAAATTTTTCCCGCTCCTTACCAAGGCCAAAGGTGACCAAATATTGAAATTCTCATCTGTTGATACATAACCTATCTTTCCAGTTGTTGAACCAGACTTAACGATAAAAATATCGTTTCTCTTTGGCTTACACTTCAACGAGTATGTTTTATCATCTGCTTCGGATATATATCCTCTTTTAGACGAAAAATTCAGCCCACCATTTTGTACTGCCTCCGCGGATAAAAATGGAACACCGTCATCTATAAAAACTGGCGTAGCATGAGGGCCGTCAGTAATTTTTTTGCTAACACAATTCTTCAAATGCAAAATTTTCCAAGAATCTGGAATCCTATCGATCCACTCAACCCCGCTATCTTTCATCGCCACGGTTTTATCCAGCCCACGAGTGACAGTTTCGTTGATGAGGGATTGTTTGAGCTTGCCGTACTGCGCCGCCTTTTGGCTGAGCAG
>JABFRC010000010.1 GCA_013141375.1 Methylococcaceae bacterium
TTTCTAAATGGCATTCCAAGTCTGCTTAGGCGCGTCACAACCTTAAACAACCATGACCATATCCCCACAATCCACACTACGCCAACATCTCAACTACGAGCCGCAAGAATTGCAATTCGGCACCAGCGGCAGAAGAGGGCAGGTGATTCATTTGACCCAGCTGGAAGTCTTTATCAACGCAGTTGCCGAGCTGGAATTCTTGCTGTCATTACCCAAAGCCGACGGCGGCATTGTCAAAGGCGATACCTTCTTCTATGCACGCGACTTGCGACCCAGCTCAAGCGCTTATGTACCCGAACAGCAAGGTCGCGGCGAATTGGCACAAACCATTGAGCAAGCCATCATCTACGCAGGATTGAAGCCAGTTAATCTCGGACAGATTCCAACACCAGCACTCACTTGCTACGCCTTAAGTCAGGGTAAAGGCAGCATCATGGTTACCGGCAGTCATATTCCGTTTGACCGCAACGGCTACAAAACCAACACATCGAAAGGCGAGCTGCTTAAACAGCACGAACAATCGATTAACGAACAAGTAAAGCAAGTCAGACAGCGCTTTTATCAACAAGCCTTTGCAGATTCATTGTTTTCTGAAAACGGCAACTTCAAGTCCGGCTCAACGCCCTTATCACAAGAGCATACAGCCGCAGCTGAAATCTATCGGCAGCGCTATCTCCACTTTTTTGGATCTACAGCGCTGTCTGGCTTAAGGCTTTTGGCTTATCAGCATTCGGCCGTCGGCCGTGACATGCTGGTTGAAATCCTTAGCGATTTGGGGGCGGATGTTGTACCTGTTGGCAGAAGCGAAACCTTTGTGCCCATCGACACTGAAAACATGGATGCCCAGCAACTTGCCGTCATTCAACAGCTGGTCGATCAAGCGGTAACTACGCACGGCAAGTTTGACGCCATTGTTTCAACCGATGGCGATAGCGATAGACCGTTAATCTTGGGTATCGACCCGCAAACAGCCCAAGTGCGCTTTTTTGGTGGCGATTTGGTCGGCATGCTCACTGCAGAATTACTTGGCGCTGATGCGGTGGTTGTGCCTATCAGCAGTAATGATGGTATCGACAGGGGTAGCCTGAAAGACATCGTCGAGCCGAAAACCCGCATCGGTTCGCCTTTTGTAATTACCGGCATGGAGCAAGCCCTGGCTAGGGGCAAGCAAGCCGTATGCGGCTGGGAAGCCAACGGTGGTTTTTTGACAGGTTCTGACATTCACTGGCAAGGCCGTGTTTTGACCGCATTACCCACACGCGATGCTGTATTGCCAATTCTGGCGGTGTTGTATTTAGCAAAGCGGGATGCAGTAACATTGGCCGACTTATTTGCGCGCCTGCCCAAGCGCTACAGCCGCGCGGGCTTGATTAAGCAATTTCCTCGAATGCTGGGTTTAGAGATAGTTAAACGCTTGTCGCCGACTAATGAATTGATAAAAACTGTTATTTATTCTCATGTAATAACCAATGAGCATGAAGCTTCGCGCCCTCTCCTGTTGGAGAGGGGTGGGGTGAGGAGATCAAGTCAGGGCTTCACATTCCTTAATGCGGCTAATCTCGAAATGAGTGGAACCAGCGAAGATAGCAGCGAACTGGATGCCATCAAACAACAGCTAGCTCAAGTGTTTTCAGATACTGCTGGTTTTGGAGACATAACACGCATTAACTACACCGATGGGGTACGCATCTATTTTGACAATGGCGATGTGGCGCATATCCGTCCATCCGGCAATGCGGATGAACTTCGCTGTTACGCCGTTGCAGCCAGCCAGCAACGCGCTGATGACATAGCAGCGATGGCGGTTGCAGAGCCGAATGGGCTCTTGCGGCAATTGGCAAGCTTAGGATGAACGGTAACCTATTTATTCCGTTCGTGGCGAGCTTGTCGAACCATGAGCGAAATCAATTTGTTTAGTGGTACCTTGTGAGCGAGTAAAAGCTAATAAGCGCTGACAAGTTTTGTCACATACTGACAAACTATCGACCCAATCCTGCCAAAAATACCAAAGATAGAATTAATGTAGGATGGGCAATGCGGTTTTGCCCAGCATGGTTATCTCGGTGGGCAAAACTGCATTGCCCACCCTACCTCTTTAAATTCAAAGGTAAGTGTAAATTTCTCGAGCAGTAGGTGAGCTAAAAATCATGTTTTAGATACTTCAAAACGCCACTTGGCACAGCCTGTGCTTTAGCTTAAGTTGCACACTCGATTTGATCTTGTGCAGATCAATTTTCCCACTCAAATAAAGGAAAAACATCATGAAAACTCAAATTCAAAAAGTACAACAAGGTTTTACCTTAATCGAATTAATGATCGTCGTGGCCATCATCGGTATTTTGGCAGCGGTTGCGATTCCGGCTTATCAGGATTACATCAAAAAGTCCGTGTATACTGAAATAACTGGCGCAATGGCGCCTTACAAAACTGCTATTGATGAAGCCTTTCAGTCAGGTACACTCTTAGCCGATATGGATGCTGCAACGAATTCAGGAGCTGCAACTGGAGGGCTTCCTTTAACTCCAGGTACATCTACATCACGAGCTTTAAATAGTTTAGCTATAGTGAATGGTGTAATTACAGCGACCCCTAACGCATATAAGGGCCTCCAAACAACAGAAACATGCGTTCTGACGCCCACAGTTGAAGGAACCGCGCCTGCTCCTCAACGACTGATTTGGGCATACAGTGGTCAATGTGTTGCTAAAGGTTATGTAAAGTCATAAAGTTAATTTGAATTTACATAAAAAGATTTCCAGCTAAACACAGCCACCCTCTCCTCTTACCGGATTGGGTGGTTTTTTGTTTTTACTGGTATTTCATCAAAACCTAATATCTCTTCGACTTCAGCTACGGTGCAATGCCGAATATTTATTTTCAGCACTTCTTAATAATGAATTTCAAAAACCGAATTATTAATGCTTGTCAATTAGCAGTTTGCGTCTACATAGCCTTATATAGTTTATTAGCGTCTTGGTTTTTACCCGAATTCACTAGCCAGCTTTATGACAATGCACGTTTTTTTGAGCTGATCTATCTCATTTTACTAGCTATTTTCGTAGTTATTTTTCCAACTTGTCGGCAACAAACCTTGCATTCGCTTCAATTAATTCCACACTCGATCAGATTTGGGCTTGGGGTGTTTTTGTTACTAGCACTATGTAGTGCCTTGAATGCTCAATATCCAGAAGAGGCTTTGAAAGAGGTTAGCCTGTTTATCCTGTTGTTTATATTTGGCGGTACCTGCCAATTTCTGTCTCATCTAAATAAAACAAGAGTGGACTCATTATTTACTGCCTCTGTTGTCTTTGGCACTTTATTATTTGATTGCCATTTTATAGTTAACTATTTGGCAGCGATGACTGTTAACTTGCCATTTTCATGGATTACCCCTTTTGTTAGCTTTAGTAATGTACGTTTTTTTAATCAGTATCAAGCCTATACACTTCCGCTACTAGCTATCCCGCTCATGGCTTTCAAGCTGCCATTGCGCTGGCGGGTTGTTGCCATGATAATTTTGGTTCTGTGGTGGGCATTGCATTTTGCGACAGGCAGTCGGTCAGTCTGGTTCGCATTGATCGTAACAGCGTTATTTTTGCTAAGCTTTTTGCGCAAAAAAACTGCATCCAATGTAATTTCCACAGAACCCAAAAATATTGAACAGGCTTATCGTTGGCTAGCATGGCAGCTTTTAGCCATGCTTATTGGAGGATTTGTTTACTGGGTATTTGACTATCTAAGTCTTGATCCAACAGCACATGGACTAAGCAGTATCGCGCAACGTGGCTTGCATGATACTGGTCGCATACCTTTGTGGAAGAGTGCCTGGACGATGATTAAAAGCCATCCATTATTGGGCATCGGACCAATGAATTTTGGGTTCAATGATTTTTCCATGGCTGCACATCCGCATAATTCTGTTCTGCAAATCGCCGCCGAATATGGTTTACCAGCCGCTTTAATTAGTATCTATTTAGTGATAACCCTATTAAAAAAATCTGTGGTCTGGTGTAAGACTTCGGCTAATAGCGACGATTCACAAATTAATATTTCCCTAACGGCTTCTCTTGTATGTGGATTAAGCGACGCCATGTTAAGCGGCAACATTATTATGCCGCAAAGCCAAATGATTTTGTTTATGGTTAGTGGCTGGTTGATTGGGCGAAACCAATCATTGGTTACAACAATTCGGGTTGCTAAGCTTTGGCAAACGTTAATATTTGTTGTGGTTGTTTTGATGGTTGTAGGAATTCAACTGACTGGCATTAATAAATATTACAACTACTTGGAAAACAAACAGTTCTCTTTTACCGACTATTTAACCCCACGATTTTGGAGCAATGGTCATTGGCCAGTGGAAGAGTCAAAATAATTTATGACGTGCTAAAGATCATAAGTTTCGGCCGGCTCCAATCAGCTTTTATCCTCAATAACCATATTTTCAAAAATCTCCGCCATAGGCACCGAGACTCCCAGGCTTTGAAATTCGCATACATCGTCTGCCAGATATTCGTGCATTAGCCAGTCATTTTCTGGTGTACGCCTGTAGCACTCAACCCGCCGCGGGCCAATGTCGACTATCACATATTCTTTTAGCGACTCTAATTTGCGATATGCGGCGAACTTATCGCCTCTATCGAAAGCGACCGTCGATTCTGAAAGCACTTCAATAATTAACGTGGGCTGCGATAAAAATTGCTCAGCGGAATGGTCTGTTGCCGAACATGACACCATGACATCCGGGTAATAAAAGGCATCCAACTGTTCTATCCGCAATTTCATATCGGCAATATAAGCCTGGCATGGGCCACCGCGTAAGCGTTGTTTAAGTGCCGCCGCTAAATTTAACGACACTACAACATGTTCGCGCCGAGCACCGGCCATTGCAAACACTTCACCAGCAATATATTCGTGTTTTTCTGTCTGGGTTTCTTCCCATGCTAAATACGCATCGGCATCGAAAGCCATTTGTTATAAGACTTGATTCATAAAATGCCCTTATTTTTGATGTGATGCCGATAAGCTTAACTAACTGAATTTGTGTATGGCTTTGTGTGTTTTACCACAAGGCTATTCTGTTGTACTGGCTATCACTTTATGAATGCGTCTGAAACCCACGGCGATGATAACCAGTATAAAAGGGATAGCAACGCCTTCGGCGATAGCTGGATTAACGGGTAAGCCTTCTTCATGCAGGGCATGGGCGATGGCGCCGACCAGGCTGGCTGCATAGTAGGTAATGGCCACCATGGAGATGCTTTCAACGGTTTGTTGCATGCGGAACTGCATTTTGGCGCGCAATGCCATGGATGTCAGTAAGCCTTGATTTTGCCGTTCGATGACAATATCCACTTTGGTGCGCAAGAGTTGGCTGGCATTGCCGACCCGTTCCGACAGCAATGAAAAACGGTTGGAGGTAGAGCGACAGGTGTTCATGGCCGGCTCAAGTCTGCGTTTGATAAATTCCCCCAGGGTTTGAATGCCCTGAATTCTGACTTCGCGTATATCAGCAACACGCTGTTCAACCAATTGGTAATAGGCTTCGGCAGCCGCAAAGCGGAAGTGATTACTGGAGATATGGTTTTCTATTTCGGCAGCCAGTGTCGTTAATTCGTCCAGTAATTCGCCGTCATTGCTATCGGTCCGGGTCATCGCACTGGTGATGGTATAAAGTTGACGATCTGCTTTTTTTAATTCCGGATTGAGTTTTCGGGCGAGCGGAAAAGCCAGCAAGGCCATGATCCGGTAGACTTCGATTTCGAACAGCCGGTGCAGTAAGCGGCCGGCTTGTTCGGGTTTTAAGTCACGATTGATAATTAAAAAGCGACTGAAGCCATCATTGTGAATACGAAAATCTGTCAACACCCGAGCCGCGCCGCCGGTGACTCTTGAGCCGACTACCGGATTATTCCTGAAGTAATTTTTGGCAATGATTGATATTTCCGGATCAGATTCTTTATCCGAGTCGGTATCTGAATCTGTGCCGGAAGCAATAATGGCGGCATGTGCAGCGACCATTAATTGACCGGGCATCATCGATAGCCAATCTACGGGTACACATCTGAGTGCCGGTTTGGTAAACGGGCCATCCGGGTTACCTTGGGCATAAAAGGTATAGGTACTGAATTCGCCATGTTGTTCCCAGCGAATCTGGAAGCCGTCAAACAGCGCGCTATAGTGATCGGCATCTTTAGACGGTGGCGCGGCACCAAAACGTTGACATAGCTGGGTAAGATGTTCACGCTCTTGAAGTTTTTCTTCGCTGGTGAGCATCAGTGCGATATGGCTGGCTCTAACCGGCAATTCCAGCATCAGCGAAGCTCTGGCATGTACCTCGTTATGGAGGATGAAACGCTGAGGATGATTTTCTGGGATGGGGAACAGGTTAGTCACTTTATTTAAACGGCTGTAGTGGGTTAGCGGTTTTGTGCGGGTAGACCGACGGGCTGTTGACGGTCATAATGTCGACTTATTTTTTAAAGATGCTTGGTGAAAAGGTACTGCATTGTGGCTGGCTTAGGATTCGGTTAAAAATAATTTCCCGAAATCGCAAAACCACCCGTTAAACCGTTCGTGCTGAGCCTTGTCGAAGCATGAATGGTTAACCATCAACGGATGGGGTTTTTCCGTCCATCCTTCGACAAGCTCAGGCCGAACGGAAAAACTTCTCGGCATCAGATCGGTAGGTTATTTCTTGCCGTATCCAAACCTTATTGACCGGATGCTTCGCCGTCAGCCAAGGCTGTGTTTTTGTGCAGACCTGAATACACGGGGCACCAACCTGAATAACCGGTGCCAACCAGAATCAAGCCAAGTACCAGTAAAATTATTTTGGCGGTGAATATAGAAATCACCAGTAGAGCGATGCCGGCATACAAGCGGTATTTTTTTTCTTTATCGCCGACGTTTAGTTCAAATTTAATCATGCGTTTATAATCAAAACTCATCTTATATTCCTTCTGTGTTGTTTGTAATTTTTATCAATAGCCCAAGCTATTGTAACGCAAAGCAATATACAGAGCTCCCCAAAATCTGCAAGTGATAATGCCCCATGGATGTAACCTCAATAATTGATTCCTTAAATGATGCCCAGCGCGCGGCAGTAACTGCGCCGTCTCAGCCCATGCTGGTTCTGGCAGGTGCCGGTAGCGGCAAAACGCGGGTTTTGGTGCATCGCATCGCCTGGCAAATTCAGGTTGAAGGCGTACCTGCGCACAGTATTTTAGCGGTAACCTTTACTAATAAAGCCGCCAAAGAAATGCGCGGCCGGATTGAAGAGTTGCTAAACATTTCTGCACAGCCGTTGTGGATTGGTACTTTCCACGGTATTGCCCATCGTTTGTTGCGCCGTCATGCCAAACAGGCTAATTTGCCTGAAGCGTTTCAGGTGATGGATTCCAGCGATCAATTGCGGGTCGTTAAGCGTTTACTGGCGTCTTTAAATCTTGATGAAGCCAAATGGCCCGCCAAGCAAATCCAGTGGTACATCAACGCGCAAAAGGATGAAGGCATTCGTGCCAAGCACTTGTTAAGTGATAACGGCGATTTGTTTCAGCGCCAGATGGTGATTATTTATCAGGCTTATGAAGAGTTGTGTAATCGCTCCGGTCTGGTTGATTTTGCCGAATTATTGCTGAGGGCGCATGAATTGCTGCGCGACAATGAAGATGTGCTGGAGTTTTACCAACACCGTTTCCGGCAAGTGCATGTCGATGAGTTTCAGGATACCAACACCATTCAATATGCCTGGCTGCGGCTGTTGACGCAGGGCAAAGACAATATTTTCGTGGTCGGCGATGACGACCAGTCCATCTACGGCTGGCGCGGCGCGAAAATTGAGAACATCTACAGTTTTCAAAAACACTATCCGAATCATCAGGTCATCAAATTGGAGCAGAACTACCGCTCGACCGGTAACATTCTAAAAGCGGCCAACAAAGTCATCGCCAATAATGATGGACGTATGGGCAAAGAGTTATGGACAGAATCCGGTGACGGCGAGCCGATTGCGCTTTATGCGGCTTTTAACGAGCAAGACGAAGCCCATTTTGTCGTGGAGCGCATTCGCTCCTGGGTGAATGATGGCGGCTTGCGCTCTGATGTGGCTATTCTTTATCGCTCCAACGCGCAATCCCGGCAATTTGAAGAAAAACTGATGACTACTGCGACGCCTTATCGGGTTTACGGTGGGTTACGCTTTTTTGAACGGGCGGAAATAAAAAATGCGCTGGCTTATCTAAGGCTGACTTCCAATCGCCATGACGATGCCTCGTTTGAGCGTGTGATCAACACCCCAACTCGTGGTATCGGCGCGAAAACGCTGGAAGAAATTCGTAATATCGCCCGAGATCAAGCCATTTCCTTGTGGACCGCTGCAATTAGCTTACTTACACAAGGCGGCATGAGTGCCAGGGCCGGCAATGCCCTTGATGCGTTTTTAAAGCTGATCAAACATCTGGAGCAAGAATCCGAAGGCTTGGAGCTGTTTGAAAAAGTCCAACGCGTAGTCGAAAAAAGCGGATTGATCGAGCTTTATCAGAAAGACAAAGCCGATAAAGGCGAGGAAAAAGTCGAAAACCTGGAAGAGTTGGTGAATGCCGCGCGCTTGTTTGATAAAGCCAGCGTGCAAATGCTTGAAGACAATGATGCCAACCTGAGCGACCTAGATATGTTTTTGGCCAATGCTTCGCTGGAAGCGGGCGACATGCAAGGGGATGATTTTGACGACTGTGTGCAATTAATGACTTTGCATTCCGCCAAAGGTTTGGAGTTCAAACTGGTGTTTTTGGTTGGCGTGGAAGAAGGTCTGTTTCCATCGCAGCAGTCGGTAGAGGATATCGGTCGATTGGAGGAAGAACGCCGCTTGTGTTACGTCGGTATGACGCGGGCCAGGGAGCATTTATACATTACCTATGCCGAATCCCGACGTCTTTATGGTCGGGAAAGTTATCCAAGGCCATCACGGTTTTTGCGTGAAATCCCGCCGGAACACATGCAGGAAGTGCGTCTGCGTGCCAGCGTCAGTCGCCCTGCCGCTGTGGTTAAACCGAGGAGCGGATCAATACAAATGCCCAGCCGCTACAAACTGGGTCAGCGTGTCAGCCATAGCAAATTCGGTGAAGGTGAGGTGTTACAGCTGGAAGGCGAGGGCGCCCAAGAACGCATTCAAATCAATTTCAAACAAGTCGGCATCAAATGGCTGATTGTTTCGATGGCGCAGCTGGAGGTTTTGTAGTCTGGATGAAGCCTTGCGGAATCCGGGTTAAATGAAGCTTTAAACCCGGATTTCACTGCGTTCCTTTAGGCTATTTGCTGTTTATGCTCAAATCTGGAAAGTGGCTGGCAATTTTTTACTGAACAATATCAAGCGGAGCATCGGGATAACTTGAGTTTTTACAGCGCGAGCCATAGTAATTTTTAAGTAGCTCGACCGCATGCGCATCATTCCAGAGCCGATTAAATGTGACTAATGAATTAGGCATGGTGTGGTTGCGATGTATCATCGGTGAGCCGCCGCAGATGGCGCCTCGATAGCTGCCAAAATTAAAACCATTAAACCAAACGTTTGCAAATTCTGGGTTGTGAGTGGAAATCCAAGCACCTGAGCGCTCCAGAGCCACATGGCAAGTGCGACAATAGCGGGCATGGACATCTTTGTATAGATGTTCTTTGTCGACGTAATCATAGCCATCGCCAGTAACTTTCCAGTCTTCCGGTAAGTAGTTTTCATCCAAGATATCGCTTCCTGACGCGTACCAGGCTTTTAGTAAAGTAGATTCAATCAGGCCAGGGTTGGTTTTTAGCACATTGTTATTGAGCTGGTGAATGGCCGCCTGTTGATCTGCTTTGGTGAGCCCTGACTTGCTTGAAAATGCAAAGTTTCCGACATCATAGGGTAGGAAATGACTGCCGATATCTGGCGATCCCGTGCCGTCAGCCGGAAAATGACCATCATATTTATCGCCGCCATGACACACCACACATGTAGCCGGCACATATTTTTCTTGTCGGCCATCCAGATTGACCGAAAGTAATAATTGGCCGTTGGGAGCAAAGGTAAAGAATCTTACATAAGGTGTTTTTGTGCCAGGTTGCTGGCCGTAATCCATCGCGACACAGGCAACCAGATTACGATTGTTGACTGCATTATCAATGGCTTCATCAACGTCAGCTTGTTTATCGGATTTTGGGCCCAAGTGGTTACACACATAAGCGGCAACGCGGTGTTTAAGATCGGGACTGGTCCAGGTTGCGTCACGTCCCCAGCAAACAGGCGCGGTGCCGTCAGCTTTTAATCCGCAAAACTGTGTGCCTGCACCACTGATTTGAACAAACTTATCGGCTGGCGTGATGGCTAAGCCATATTTATCATAGCCCCAGCAAACGACCGTTGAGTCTGTGGTTAAGGCGCATTCATTCCAATCGCTGACATTGACTTGTGTGTAAGTTTCTTTATGTAGCTCCGAGATGCCGCCGTCATACCAGCAAAGCACAGAGGCATCAGGTTTGAGTCCGCAACTATGGCGGGCACCGGCACTAATTTGTGTAAATACTCCTGAGGGAGTGTATTTAGTTCCACCCCAGCATAGGGCCGTACCATTTAATTGAACGCCGCAATTGTAATAATCACCTGCGCTAATTTGCGAGAATGTTCCGGACGGTGATGTGGACTGTTGTTTGCTGTTGTCACCCCAGCAAACGGCGCTGCCATCGGTTTTGAGCCCGCAACTGTGATATTTACCAGCACTGACCTGGCTGAATTTGCCTGTCGGTGCAGCGGTTTGCCCCAGAGCGTTATTCCCCCAGCATTTTATTGAGCCGCTAGTTTCCAGTGCGCAAACATGATTGGTGCCAACGCTAACCTGGCTGAAATTGCCGTTCGGGGTGTCGGCCACAACTAAATTATTGCCTTCGCAAGTGATTGATTTGTCATTTTTAAGAACACATCTGATTCTTTCAGCATCACTACCACCGCCAGCACTTACTTGGGAAAAGGTTGCCGGAGTGGCTTCGTCATAACTGACGGAATGGTGTCTACGCGTTAAATTAAGATCAACGACGTTAACATAAGTAGCTTCTATCTCTTGGCCGCCGGGTTGGGTATAGGGAGCGACGCCGGATTTGCGCTTCCAATCTTCAAAAGAAATAGCACCGTTGGGATTGCCTTGGGCATCGCAGGATTGCACAGCACCGATGCTCACATAGTATTCGCAAGCTGATTTTTGGTTATCAAGTCCTTTGAAGGAAAGAAACTGGTTTTGGCCGGGATGTTGATCAGATGGTAGCTGTAATTCCGGTGGTAAGTAAATGCCGGCCTCTGTGTCATCAAGTTTTGCGGACATGGAGGTGTTCACAGGATCAATGAATGGCACACCCGTGTTAGGTAATTTGACTGTTTCGGCTAACTGGGTCGTCGGGTTGATCTCGGCAAAATAAGGAGCAGCATTCTCACATTCCAACTTAACAAAGGCTGCTGCGGCATTCCAGGGCAGGGCGTAATCGCCAAAGGCATTGACTGGTGCGGGTGCAGCGAGCGGTTTGTGGTTGCTATCCACCAGTGTCGCAGTAGCCGACACTTTCACATTGTGAAATGAATCATTAATGCCGCATAGATTACCGTCAGCCAGGGCTACAGAACCCAGCACATAGTTATCGTCAAGGTTTAACGTCCAAGGATTGGTGTTGTAAGAATGATTACTTAGAAACACCGGGCTGTCGCTTACAGATCGAGTCTCTTTAAAAGCCGATTGAGCGGGGTCTCTGGGGAAAATAACTCG
Organism: Methylococcaceae bacterium; assembly: GCA_013141375.1. GTDB lineage: Bacteria > Pseudomonadota > Gammaproteobacteria > Methylococcales > Methylomonadaceae > JABFRC01. The sequence continues at coordinate 11,778 of JABFRC010000010.1, forward strand.
ACCTTGTAAATCGCTGACCAAATCAAACGTGGGTGTACTGGTTGATATGCCCGGTAAATATACCGCTCGTGTGAGTGGTGACTTGCCTGCAAAAACAGTCGCCAAAAATGCAGTATCGTAGGCAAAGACATTGCCTGGATTTGATGGTGGTGAGAAGTCCTGAGGAGCTGTGGTCGGCGGAAGAATGCCTAAATCATCGGTAATTACTGCAACACGCCTGGCTGCATAGCCGCCATGCTGGTTCGAAATCAGCACATTGGCAAAATGAACACCGGGGCCGGTGGGTAAGGTCCATTGCGTTGTTGGGGCGTCGATATCTGCAATACTGCCTTCGCTTACTTTCCACTGATAATGTAACGGCAAGCCATTGGGGTCACTGGCTTTGATGTTGACATTGGCAATTGCAGGTGCATCGATTGATTTGGTAAACAGTACGCCAAACGTATGTGCTGCGGTGATCTTGCTTAATTTAAAGCTTAGTGGTTGGTTCAGTTGGCCTTGTTGTACCACTTTGCCATCCAGTCGCAGCATTGCCAGATAGCCTTTTTTAGGCTTGGCGGTAAATTGACGACTGGAGCCATAAGCTGCCTGAAACACTTTGCCTGGCTGCAGACTGCCGGCCTCAGGCTTTCGATTGGTAACTTTGATTTCGAAGGTTTTTTTACCAAAACTGACTTCTAATGTATGCGGTGCAGTG
>JABFRC010000134.1 GCA_013141375.1 Methylococcaceae bacterium
CCTTGGACCAGCGATCGATGTCGGGTTTTTTTACTCAGATTGGCTTGGTGGTGCTGATATTTTTTGCCAATATCGCAGTAACTACAATGCATTTTAAAATTAAACGTCGTCTACAACTTGACTGGCGCCGCTGGCTTACCGAGCAGCTGACAGGGCAATGGATGAACAACGGTCGGCATTTTTTGGTTATTCATACGATTGGTAAGCATGACAACCCGGATGGTCGTATCGCTGAGGATGTTCGCATTGCGACTGAGTCTGCCATCGACCTTTGCCATTCATTGGTCTACAGCCTGTTGCTGTTAGTCAGTTTTATTACGATTCTCTGGACATTGTCAGGTGTTGTTACACTGGATTTGGGCGTATTTTCAATGACCATCTATGGGCATCTGGTCTGGTTGGCATTAATTTATGCGGTCAGTGCCTCGGTTTTAGGATGGCTGATTGGCAGGCCATTAACCAGTGCCACTGATGACAGACAAACCATGGAAGCCAATTTTCGCTATGGATTAGTAAATGCCCGTGAAAATTCGCTGGCGATTGCGCTTGTGCATGGTGAAGGAAACGAACAACATCGTTTTCACAAATTGTTCGAGGATATTGTTACAGCCTGGAACCGACAAACCGACGCCTGGGCAAATATCTTTATTTTTTCGTCAGGCTACTCGATTTTGTCGATGGCTTTTCCGGTTTTGGTTGCCGCGCCACGCTATATCCAAGGCAGTATTCCCCTTGGCGCATTGATGCAGTCTGCCCAGTCGTTTCAGCAAATGGCGGCGGCATTATCCTGGCCTGTCGATAACATGGCTAAAATTGCTGAGTGGCGGGCTTCTGTTGAGCGAGTATTGGGCTTAAACAATGCATTAGCGGCTCTGGAACTGCAATTATCAATTCCGCATCCGCATCGTATCCGCATAGAAAAGCCAGACCAGCCGGTAATGCGCATTAATGATTTGTGCTTACGCAATTCCAACGACGAAGTGATTGTGTCGGGGATTAATGCCGTATTGGAAAGAGGTGATCGCTTGCTCATCAAGGGCGACACTGTGACTGCAGGAAAAGTATTTAGAGCAATTTCCGGACTTTGGCCTTGGGGCTGTGGCAGTATCGAGTTACCTGATGATGATCCCATTTTTTTTATGCCCCCCCGCCCATATTTAAGATCGGGTAGTTTACGAGAAGCTATTTGTTATCCATCCGGAGGTGATACTTTTAGCCAAGACGAGATGGTTCAGGCATTAAGATTGACAGAGCTTGATGAGTTGATAAGGCAATTGGATCAGGAAGACACTTGGGAGAAAGTCCTGTCTCGTGAGCAGCAGCAACGATTAGGCATGGTGAGATTGTTGCTTTACAAGCCAAAGTGGATACTGATGCAGGAAGCATTTGATTCACTCACCCCAGAAGGTGAAACCAGTATGATGCGCTTAATTGCCCAGCAACTGCCTGACGCAGGCATGTTAACCATCATGAATCAACCCACTGCCGACGCTTTTCATCAACGGCAACTGATTTTATAGCAGCCTTAATGAGGCCATTTATTTTTTACAAATAAATGGCCTTTAGTTTTTTAGGGATTTTCTCGGAACTTTTAAAGACCTCTATACTTAGGCCAACAAAGTCGATAAGACAACTATAAAAAAGGTCAGTACACGGAGCACAGATGAAGGAAGCGGTCCTACAAACGATACTTATCGTTGATGATTCCCCGGAAAATCTCACCATACTCAGTGAGTTACTCCAGCCCGGTTATATTGTTCGTACTGCAACCTCAGGCCAAAAAGCTCTGCGCATTGCTGATACCGAGCCACGCCCCGATTTGATATTACTTGATGTGATGATGCCTGTTATGGATGGCTATCAGGTGTTTGAGACCTTACGCATCAATCCCGCGACACGTGATATTCCAGTCATCTTTGTTACCGCGATGGATAGCATCGAAGCCGAAGTGTTTGGACTCGATTTGGGTGCAGTCGATTATATTACCAAGCCTTTTATACCGCCGATTGTGCTGGCTCGTGTCCGTACTCAACTTGAGTTAAAGCATGCCCGGGATTGGTTGCGGATGGAAAATTTCTATCTTGAAGCCGAAGTCGCCAAACGTATGACTGAAAATGATTTGATTCAGGAAGTCAGCATTCGGGCACTGGCGCATTTGGCTGAGATTCGTGATTCGGAAACCGGCAACCATATTCTGCGTACGCAAGGCTATGTCAATCAGCTGGCGATTTTTTTAAAAGATCATCCGCGATTTTCAGAAACGCTAGACGCAAAAACTATCCATGTATTAACCCGCTCCGCACCGCTTCACGACATTGGTAAGGTGGGTATCCCTGATGCGATCTTGCAAAAACCGGGCAAGTTGACACCAGCGGAATGGGAAATCATGAAAACTCATGCCCGCCTGGGCGCGATGGCGATTGAATCTGCCGAGCAAGATATCGATATGCCTGTGGATTTCTTAAATCTGGCCAAAGAAATTGCCAATTGGCATCATGAGAAGTGGGATGGTTCTGGCTATCCTGATGGTCTTGTCGGCGATGCTATACCGGTTTCAGCACGCATCATGGCGCTGGCAGATGTGTTTGATGCCTTGATATCACGACGGGTTTATAAAGAGCCGCTAGCTTATGAATGTGTTTTTGACGTTATTAAAGCCGGTAGAGGCCAGCATTTCGACCCTGACATGGTCGATGTTTTTCTCAAGCATTACCGTGTTTTTTGCGATATTGCCGATCAACATCGTGATCAATTGTCGGACTAAGGTCTGTCGTGCCCCGAGGATTTCACTTAGAACAATCAAGTTTACCGAAAACGAAGGGAATATAAACGGTGGGAGCGATGCCTTCGTCGCGAAATACGGGCTGCAGTCGCGACGAAGGCATCGCTCTCACAAGTCACAGTCACTGCTTCAACCGATGCTGAATAGTTTTAACCTCGCTAACCCAACGGCCAAAAAAAATGCCCCAAGACGCCATTCACAAACGCCTGTCTAGCTCCGACAATCAAAGTGCGATTCTGGTTGTGGTACTGATTTATGCGGTATTCGCTGCGTTGTGGATACTGTTGTCCGATAAATTAATCGAGTTAAATTTCAAAGAGCCCGAGCAGATTATTCTGATCAGCATGTTTAAAGGATGGCTGTTTGTCGGTATTACCTCGTTGATGCTGTATACCTTGATGCGACGATGGATAGGTACCAAACCGGCAGCCAACACAGCGCCAATTGCCGTTCGGCGACTCGGTGTACCCTTTATCTTAATGGCGCTCTTCATTATCGGTTTGACGACAGCCGGTATTCTTAATGCATTCATTCATCATAAACAAACAGAAGTTGCCAGATTAAATGCCATTGCAGAGTTTAAGTCGCTCCAGATTGGTGATTGGCTTAATGATAGGCAGGCGATTGCCGACTTTTTACAGACCAGCGGTTTATTTGTCCGGCAATATCGCGAGTGGCTGCAGTCTGGGGATATGCATCAAGCTGAGCCTTTATGGACGCAAATTGAACCTTTGCTCAAAAATCAGTGCGTGACTGCAGTTACATTTCTGGATTCACAAGGCAAGCCACAATGGCACTCTCCTTACGCACCGCCTGAATTGTCGACCAGTGTGCTGGCAGCTGCCAAGAATCAAACGGTCAACCAAAGTATTCAGCGTATCGGCCCCTATCAGGATGCTGCGGGGCATTTTCGCTTGGATTTGGTTATCCCCTTAACAGCCGTCAGTGATGTGCCTCCTCAGGTTGTCTTGCATGTCGATCTTGCTCATTGGTTTTTGCCGATACTGCATCTATGGCCGGTACCGACGACCAGTGGCGAGTCCATCATTTATCGTCGCGAAGGCAATAAAATCGTCTTTTTTAGCGATTTCAGGAATACTCTCCAAATTCAGAAAACATCAACCACCAACCAAACAACGCTGGCTGATCAATTGCTTAATGAAGAGGCTGCTAAGCAGCAATCGATCGAAGGCTTGGATTACAAAGGCGTGCCGGTTTTAGCGGTGGCATGGCCTATTCCAAATGGCGACTGGATGTTACTGGTCAAGCTGGACAAATCGGAGTTATACGGAAAAGTCTCCTGGGACATTGCCTGGATAGGCTTTACAGGTTTATTAACCTTGGTCATGACAGCGATTGGCTTTAATTTACTGCGGCAGAGCCAGCAATTGGCGTTGTCAAAAGCAGTCGAAAAAACGCAGGCAGAAAATCTTCGTGACCTTATATTGCTCAACGCAATAGCCCATAGTTCAGACGATGCCATTTTTGCCAAGGATCTCGAAGGCCGCTATGTATTGTTCAACCAAGCGGCGAGTCAGTTTGTAGGTAAACCGGCGGAAGACGTGATTGGTCAGGATGATCGGGCTATATTTCCTGAACACCAAGCCGAGGCGTTAATGGCGACGGGCAGGCAAGTCATTGCCGAAAATCGGCTTCAATCGATGGAGGAAATCTTAACAACGGCAAGCGGGGAACGGGTTTTTCTCGCCACCAAGGGGCCGCTACGGACTCCCGACGGACAGGTGATTGGCTTGTTTGGTATTTCCAGGGATATTACCGATCGAAAACATGCCGAGAACCAACTCGAGTTATGGGCGCGACCATTTGAATTTGCCAATTTTGGCTTATCGGTAATTGACGCAGTCACGAATAATTTTATGGCGGTTAACCCGACTTATGCCAGAGAGCATGGCTACAGCCAGGAAGAGCTTATTGGCAAGCCAATCTCAATGGTTTATCCCCCCGAGTTGTATGAAGACATCACGGCTAAGCTGACTAAACTGGTAACGACAACGCATTGCACCTTTGAGACCGAACATGTTGCCAAAAACGGGCGCCGCTTTCCGGTTTTGATGGACATCACTCTGATCAAGGACGCGGATGGCAAACCGTTGAACCGCGTCGCTTATGCACAAGATATCACCAAGAAAAAGCAATCAGAAGTTGCTCTTAAGGCAAGTGAACAACGCTTTCGCCAATTGTTTGCGCTTATTCCTATTCCACTTGCGATCAATAACCAAGATGGCCGCATTCTTGCGATCAACGACCGTTTTGTCGATACTTTCGGCTATACACAGGAAGACTGCCCGACGGTCAGTCAATGGTCAGTATTGTCCTATCCCGATCCGGATTATAGGCAAAAGCAAATGGATCAATGGGAGCGCGCTTTGAAGAGAGCTCTCAGTCAAGAGTCTGATGTCAAACCACAAGAATGTCAGATCACTTGTAAAAGCGGGCAAGTGCTTACTGTCATCGTGTCCGGCATTATCATTGCCGATAGCGTGATGGTGATGCTTTCCGACATTACTGAACGCAGAGCCATAGAAGATGCACTACGCAGTCGCGAACGTTACCAACGTGCCTTGCTCGACAATTTTCCGTTTATGGTGTGGCTCAAAGACACCGAAAGTCGCCTGCTTGCCGCCAATCAGGCTTATGCGCAAGTTGCTAATGTGGCAGATCCGGAAGATCTTATCGGCAAGACTGATCTGGATTTTTGGGATGCCGAGTTGGCTGAACAATATCGTGCCGATGACCGAGCCGTACTGGAAAGTGGAAAATCAAAATCAGTTGAAGAGGAAATTACCCAAGCGGGGCGGCGTTTCTGGATTGAAACCTATAAATCACCAGTGATACTCGATGGCAATGTTATTGGTACCGTCGGATTTGCTCGAGACATCTCTATACGCAAAAGTGCAGAGAATGAATTACTGCGCCGAAATCAGGAAATTGAACGGTTTAACAGCGCAATGATTGGGCGAGAGCTCGATATGATTGCGCTAAAACAGCGAGTCAATGAACTATCCCAACAATTGGGCTTACCGCCGCCTTATCCATTAAGCTTTATCGGCGAGTCTAATCAATCACTGAATGGCAAGGCTGAATGATAAAGTGGATTGCCTTGGCAGTGCTGTTGCCGCTTCTTGCCGCGGTATTGCAATGGTTGTTATGGCCCTGGCTTGATCCTTTTGTATGGTGTCTGTTTTTTCCTGCGGTCTTTATTAGTGCACGTTTTGGTGGACTTCGCGCCGGGTTGATAAGTACCTTCATCAGTCTGGTTGTAGCCTGGTACATCTTTATTCCGCCCCAGCTTAGTTGGAGGCTGAATAATGCTTCCAGCCTGTCTTCGCTGGGGCTATTTTTGGTGATGGGCTATTTGATTAGTCAATCCCAAGAGCGATTAAAAGATTTGCAGCAAAAATATCAAGCCCATGTATCTGATACCAAGGCTGGCAATGCTCATCCCGGCTTGATCTTGGACCCGCACAACGCCGAAAAACTAAATGCCTCCGAAGTGCTTTTTGAAGCGACCTTTGAACAAGCCGCCGTTGGGATCGCGCTGGTGTCGACGACGGGTCATTGGTTGCGGGTCAATCAGAAATTTTGCGAAATCGTTGGATATTCCAAGAAAGATTTCTTATCAGGCACATTTTTGGATATCACGCATCCGGATGACCTGGCTGATGATCTATCCCAGGTCAAGCAATTACTGGACAGAGAGAAAGACAGTTACGTTATGGAGAAACGCTATCTCCAAAAGAACGGCGGCATGGTCTGGGTAAATCTTACCGTTGCGCTAGTTAGAAAAGTCGATGGCACACCGGATTATTTCATTTCTGTTATTGAAGATATTCAGGCACGAAAACAGGCCGAATTAGCGTTAGCTGAAAGCCAAGCAACGTTAAAAGAGGCTCAGCATTTAGCAGGCATCGGCAGCTGGCGGTGGGATCTTTTAAAAAATGAACATTACTGGTCAGAAGAAATTTATTTGATTTACGGTCGAGACTTAAGCCTGCCGCCCGCTTCGTATCCCGAAGTACAGCAATATTTTACGCATGAAAGCTGGAAATTACTGGTTACTCATGTCGAGCAATGTCTGCTGGATGGTAGTCCTTATGCATTCGATGCTGAAGTCATCAGACCTGACGGCGAACACCGCTGGATTGTTGCGAGGGGAGCGGCCAAGCGGGCGCAAGATGGCACGATTATTCAGCTTCGCGGCACAGTTCAGGATGTGTCTGACCGGAAAAAATCCGAGCGGACGCTTTTAGAAAACCAAGCGGCGGCATTAGCGGCTCAAAAACAGGCAAGATTGGCGGCACTCAACTTGATGGAGGATGCCTTTGCGGCCCGAGCCAAGGCGGAAGAAGTCAGTGCTGCCTTGATGGAAAGTGAACAGCGCTTGTTGGTGGCTCAGGAAAGTGCGCATCTCGGTATTTGGGACTGGGATCTACAGACAAATCACAACTATTGGTCGCCTGAGTGTGAACGGCTTTACGGCTTACCGGCCGGTAGCTTGCTCGATAATGCCGATTGGCGTGCGCTGGTTCATCCGGATGATTTACCGCAGATTGACGCACTTTGGGATACCCAAATTGCCCATGGCGAACCCTTTGAAGTTGAATATCGTCTGTGTTTAAAGTCAGGTGAAACCCGTTGGTTGGCCAGTAAAGGTCGCGCCCAATATGATGCAGAGGGCAATCCGATTCGAATTGTCGGGATTAATCTGGACATTACCGAACGCAAACAGAACGAGCAACAGTTGCGCAAATTGGCGCAGGCGGTTGAACAAAGTCCGGAAAGTATCGTTATTTCAAATCTGAATGCCGAAATTGAATATGTCAACGAGGCTTTCTTGCTCAATACCGGCTACAGTCGAGAGGAAGTGATTGGCCAAAACTCCCGGATACTGCATTCCGGCAAGACTCCCCAAGCGACTTATGACGCACTATGGAATGCCATGAATGCCGGTCAAATCTGGCAGGGCGAATTTATCAACAAGCGTAAAGATGGCTCTGAATATGTGGAGTTAGCCATCATCAGTCCGCTGCGTCAGCCGGATGGGCAAATCACGCATTATGTGGCGGTTGAAGAAGATATCACTGAAAAAAAGCGGATTAGTTTGGAGCTGGATTTTCATCGTCATCATTTGGAGGAACTGGTTGCCAGTCGAACGCTGGAGTTGGAAAAAGCCCGCGAGCAGGCGGAAGCCGCGAATAAAGCCAAAAGCGCATTTCTTGCCAACATGAGCCACGAAATACGCACGCCGATGAATGCCATTATTGGTTTGACGTATTTATTACGACAAAACGCCCAGACTGTTGAACAAAAAGATCGTCTGAACAAAGTGGATACCGCCGCGCAACATTTATTGTCCATCATTAACGATATTCTAGATCTGTCCAAGATTGAGTCGGGTCGTTTGGAGCTAGAGCAAACGGAGTTTTCATTGTGTGGTTTACTCGAGCAGATTCGATTACTCATCACCGAACAAGCAAGCAGTAAGGGCCTGACCGTCAATATAGAGTGCAATACAACATTATTATGGGTGCGAGGTGATCAGACTCGATTACGCCAGGCCATACTCAATTATGTGAGCAATGCGGTCAAATTTACTGAGAAAGGCACAATTCAATTGCGCGCGAATGTTATGTATGAGAACCCGGAAGGCCTGTTACTAAAATTTGAAGTTGATGATACCGGTATTGGCATCGCCCAAGAAAACATGCCGATGCTGTTTGAGGCGTTTGCGCAAGCCGATGTTTCCACCACTCGTAAATACGGCGGGACCGGCTTGGGCCTGGCAATCACGCGCAGATTAGCAAGATTGATGGGTGGCGATGCGGGAGCACAAAGTACGCCAGGGCAGGGCAGCACGTTTTGGTTTACCAGTCGATTGCAACGAGGACGTGGAAACATGCCAATGTCCGTTCCCGAATCGACAGAGAACTCGGAAAATGCTGAACAAATGCTTCGCAGATATTATGCCGGAACTCGTTTGCTGGTTGCCGAGGATAATGCGATTAATCAAGAAGTCGCGCTGGAATTGTTACATGGGGTCGGGCTAGTCGTGGATGTCGCCGATAACGGTCGAGAGGCGGTGGCGAAAGTGTTAGCCAATCCCTATGCCTTGGTATTAATGGACGTACAAATGCCCGACATGGATGGTTTGGCGGCGACCCAGAGAATACGCGCGCAGCCAGGATTCGAGTCCTTGCCTATTTTGGCAATGACGGCGAACGTTTTTGAAGAAGATCGCCGTGACTGCCTTGTCGCCGGCATGAATGATTTTGTATTCAAACCCGTGGTTCCTGAAACGTTATATGCAGCATTGCTGCGTTGGTTGCCCATTGAGCTGCGCAAATCAGGTCTGGATGATAACTTTCAGCAATCAGAACAGCCAACAGCCGTTGATGCGGCCTCGTATCAACAGTCTGTAATTCCTGGTCTGGAGTCGCTGCAATGCATGGTAATAGTGAAGGGAGACGTCGCCAAATACCGGCGCCTACTGGTGATGTTTGCCGATGCCCATAGTGAAGACATGAAGCTTGTTCAACAAAGACTGATCGACGGCAATATCTCGGCGGCACTGGGCCTTGCTCACGGCTTAAGCGGCGTGGCGGGCGTGCTGGGAGCAAAAAAAGTGTCGGGATTGGTAAGTAAGTTGGAAAATGCATTGAGGAGCAATGCCAATTTTGAAGAGTGTAAAGAGCTTGCCTGTATATGCGATTTGGAACTTATGCGCCTGGTCGATGCGATTCGGGCGCTACCTGATGAAGTGACAGGGGCAGGCGCCAAGCCTGACAAAATGAATTCCGAACAAGAAAATCAACTTCTGAATGAGCTTGAAAAACGCCTTGCCGAAGATAATTCCCGTGCTGGGATGTTGGCCAGAGAAAACGTTGATTTGCTACGGGAAAAGTTGGGCAAACGCTATTCGGAATTTGCACGTCGAGTTGACTTGTTTGACTATGAAATTGCCTTGGAAATATTACGCGAAGTCAGGGCTAGATCAGGCCGGGAGAGTTCATGAGTCGTTGCTAAGAATCTCGCCAACAATAACTTCCACTTATGGTTTCCACGCTCCGCGTGGGAACCCAGTGAGGGACGCCCCTGCGTCCAGAACTGCAGAGCGGATTATGCTACGTCCCTACGCGGAGCGTCACAGCCATAAAGTTAAGAATTTTTCCGTTCACCCTGAGCCTGTCGAAGGGCGAACGGAAAAATCCGAAGTCCACAGTTAATCCGCTCATGGTTCGACAAGCTCACCACGAACGGCTTAACTTAATGGCAGTGACGCGGAGCGTGGGGGGATAAGTTTAGGTTTCGGGAAGTTATTACTGACCAAATCTAAGCGTCGTTTTTTCCCAACTAAATAAAGCTACTTCTTTTTCATATACTCAAATTTTCATGCACAAACTTTTAATACCCCTGATATCAACAACGCTGTTTTACGCGCTTTATTACCTGATCAGTGCCGTTAAATTCGATGTGCAGATTTTGCCTCAGTCGGTGTCTTATGATTATGCTCTGCAATTGGTGATCGCGTATTTGGTGTTTGCCTTGTCCAAAAAGGCCAGTGTGTTTGTTGTGATTCATGGGCTGATGATGGGCCTTTTGTACATAGGCAATGCCGTCAAAATTTCTTTTTTTGGTGGCCCCATCATGCCGGACGATGTCTATGCCCTGCATTCCTTGCTGTTAATACTCGAAGGTTGGCGGTTTTTTGCAGTGGCCATTCCACTGGCGGCTATTATCAGTTTATTGCTGTTTAACTTCACTATGCGTCGCTGGAACGCCTACCTAGCCAGTCTGCTATTGATATCGCTGGCTATAACCGTGGTCTTTAAGCCATCTGCCGTGGTGGAGCCAATGGATAGTTATTTTGGTAATTCAGTTTGGGATCAACGTTCTAACTACATTTGGCGTGGCGCAACTTTATATAGTTTATTGGAAGCTGCGCGCTTTTTTGCGGCAGTGGATATTCCGCCGGATGCTGATAGTGTCCAAACTGCTACTGAATCACTAGTCGCACCAATACCTCCTCTGGAAAAAGTCGGGATTCCAAAAGAATTTAATCCGCGCAATGTGCATATTGTCTTGCTTGAATCGTTTTGGGATCCCAATGAGCTAAAAAAAGCCAGGTTTAATCAAAATCCACTTTCTCCTGAGTTTCGGCAGATGTGGAAAAGTGCCGGTAACTCGCACGCCTTGACGCCGGTATTTGGCGGTTTTACCGCAAATTCGGAGTTCGAGGTGTTGTGCGGTTTTCCGGTGATTAAAGACAATGTTAAATTTGAGCGACAACTCCTTAATGACGTGCCTTGCTTACCTAATCTGCTGGCTGATAAAGGTTATCGAACCATAGTGTCCCATCCCAATGTACCGGTTTTTTGGAATCGCACAAACTCATATAAACGCATCGGTTTTCAAACTTACTGGTCAATTAAGGATTTCCAACTGGATGACATGAATGATGAATTTCTGTCCGACAGCTCACTTTACCGACAAGTCACCGAGAAAATTTCCGGCTCTCTTGAGACCAAACAACCGGTATTAGATTACATCGTGACTTATTTCGGTCATTGGAATTATCCCTTGAATGAAAGTCGTCCCAACCAAATCAGTACGCGCTCAGAGGTTGAGGAAGTTAAATCCTACGCCAATACCGCCTATTACAAATCAAGAGAGTTGATGGCGTTTATCAACGACATGCGCAAACGCGATCCTGACGGAATTATTGTCGTGTTCGGCGATCATTTGCCTTTTTTAGGCGAAAATTTTGCCGGTTATGTAGATTCCAACGTATTGAGCACCAACAAGTCCGACTTTAGTGCCAACATGCTCAAATTTTATGTATCTACACCGATGATCATCATTGATGGCAAGCGTGGCCCAATAAAGATTGGTAGCCTGCCCTTATACCAAGTGCCTAAACTGGTGCTTGACCTGCTCAATTTCGATGAACCCAGTATTATGGATTACACCGTTTCGCTGCCGGGATTGCAGGTTAGACCATTACCCGGTCTGCATTTTAATGTGGCTACAACCGGGGCAGTGGATACCTGCAAAGAGCCGCCGTCTTCTGAAGACTGCCGGCGCATCGCGCATTGGCTGGAAAGCGTTAATATCGTCAGCAATGATTTATTCATCGGTCGCCAGTTTGCCAGGCCCAAACGCTTACCGGAGCGCGTCCCGCCGTCTATCACGGCACAGCTGGCCCCGGCTATTAACTGATGTTACGCGCAGCGTAACCAAAACTCCCGTATACCGCGCCGAGCACTGACGTTGGCATCGGGAATAGCCCGTA
>JABFRC010000005.1 GCA_013141375.1 Methylococcaceae bacterium
ATATCGTATTCGGCCAAAACCTTGCGCTGTGTCCTTTGCTGGCAGTGACCGGAACCGCCACTAATGGCTTGGGGATGGGGCTGGCGACGCTGGTGGTGATCACTGCCTCCAATGGTTTGATTTCCGTGACCCGACATTTAATCCCCAGTGAAATCCGCATCCCGATATTTGTTTTGCTGATCGCCGCTTTGGTGACACTGGTTGATATTTTAATGAATGCCTGGGCGCACGAACTCTACAAAGTGCTGGGCTTGTTCATTGCGTTAATCGTCACCAACTGCGCTTTATTAGGTCGTGCCGAAGCCTTTGCTTCCAAACAACCGGTCAAGGAGGCGTTGTGGGATGGTTTCATGATGGGTATCGGATTTTTGCTTGTACTGGTGGCGCTGGGTGCGGCACGCGAAATCAGTGCAGCTGGTACCTTATTTGCCAATGCCTCATTGCTGCTGGGTGAATCGTTCAGTTTTCTGGAAGTGACGGTTATCCATGACTACAAAGGCTTTTTATTGATGGCGCTGCCACCCGGAGGTTTCATCATGCTGGGATTTTTAATTGTCGGTAAACGCCTGATCGATCAAAAGTTTGCGACCAAGAAAGTTGTCGAACCCGTTTTACCTGAAGAAGTGTTTACCGAAGAAGCTTAGGAGGCACCATGAATGTCGGAGTGTGTTACGCAGAAGCAGAAAGACAGCTATGGATGCGTCTGGAAGTGCCGGATGACAGCACTATCGCAGAAACCATCAAGTTGTCTGGAGTGTTGTTGCGCTATCCTGAAATCAACCTGGAAAACCAGAAAGTCGGCATCTTCGGCAAAATCACCCCGCTGGATGCCACGGTAAAAGATGGTGACAGAGTGGAGATTTATCGCCAAATCACCTGCGATCCGCAGACAGTGCAGCGACGTAGGCGCTAAATACATGTAGCCGCCTCCCCACGTTTAAACTTGGGACGGCGGTTTTGTAAGCTCATGTCTTTAGTTGCTCAACTCAGTTTTGATTAATAAGTTTCGGTTCCATCGCCAAATCCTCCACCCAGCAACCCACCGGGTTACCTAAATTCATCTCCTTATCTTCAAAGCGCACCAGAAAAACGCTGCGGGTCGGTTCTTCTTCCACATGTCCAATCATGGTGAGTACGCCGCGAGTACCCGCTTCAGCCAGTATTTCGCCTTCGGTGCCATTGGGTATGGAGCCATCGTCAACAATCGTTTTTGCAGCATAAACGACATCCCCAATATCCAGATCTTCAATTCTCATGATTTATCTCCTTTATTTGTAGCAAAGCTTACATTGTTAGTGGTGTGTGTGCGTAAAACCTGTCTGCAAATCCGTAATGTAGTGATGGGCCTAAATTTAATACCTTATTAAACAAGTCATTACAGATAAAAGTGGAAATGGCATACAGGTTGCTTTGTATATTTACAAGAACGATGCCAACCCTTTTAGGAGACTTAAAATGATTACACTCACAGAAAAAGCCATCACTGCAGTTGGCCGTTTTATCGCCAGCTCAGAAATGCCGTCCGCTGGTCTTCGTATAGAGGTGACCGATGGTGGATGCTCGGGGTATCAATACGGATTGAAACTCGAAGCCAACAGTACAGCAGAAGATACCGTTGTTGATTGCGGCGAAGTAAAAGTTTTTATTGATCCAACCAGCTTGCCGATGCTGGATGGCATGAATGTCGACTTTCTCGATAGTATCGATGGCTCTGGATTCAAGTTTACCAATCCTAATGCGGCTAAAAGTTGCGCTTGCGGCACATCATTTAATACCAGTGCAGAAGGCACCGGCACTAAAACCTGTTCATAAATGTAGGGTGGGCAACGCTGTTTTGCCCACCATTTATCGCGTTTCGGTGGGCAGAACAGCGTTGCCCACCCTACAAGTTAACTTGAGGATTAAGCCATGTGGGATTATTCAGAAAAAGTAAAAGAACATTTTTTTAACCCTAAAAATGCAGGCGCGGTGGTTGATGCCAACGCGACCGGTGAAGTGGGTTCAATCAGTTGCGGCGATGCCTTGCGCTTAACATTAAAAGTTGAAGATGAAACAGAAGTGATCCTAGAAGCGGGCTTTCAAACTTTTGGTTGTGGCTCAGCAATCGCGTCTTCATCGGTATTAACCGAAATCATTAAAGGCATGACGCTTGATGAAGCCTTGAAAGTCACCAACCAGGATATTGCTGATCAACTCGAAGGATTGCCACCCGAAAAAATGCATTGCTCGGTCATGGGTCGCGAAGCGCTGCAGGCAGCCATTGCTAATTATCGTGGCGAAGAATGGAAAGATGATCACGAAGAAGGCGCTCTGATCTGCAAATGTTTTGCCATCGATGCCGTGATGATCGAAGAAATGGTCTGGGCCAATAAATTGCGCACGGTTGAAGATGTCACCAACTTTACCAAAGCGGGCGGTGGTTGCGCCTCTTGCCATGAAGATATTGAGGCAATTCTGGAAAAAGTGTTAGCCGAGAAGGGCGAGAAGTTTGATCCCACCGCGGCTCCGGTAGAAGCCCCGGCAAAAATTGCCGCTGTCAAAGCACCACTGACCAATTTGCAACGCATCAAGAAAATTGAAGAAGTGCTGGAGTCTTTAAGACCGGCATTGATGGCCGATGGCGGTGATGTTGAACTGGTTGAAGTCATTGGCAACACGGCTTATGTCAACATGACCGGCGCATGCAACGGATGCCAAATGGCAGCGATGACGATTGCGGGCATTCAACAACGCTTAATGGAAGTGATGGGCGAATTTATTAAAGTGGTTCCTGCTTCTGAAATGGCAAAACTGGTCAATATTGAGGTGGCATGATGACTGACATCTATCTGGATAATAATGCCACCACCAAGGTTGATCCTGCCGTGGTTGATGTGATGATTCCTTACTTTCTTGAGCAATACGGCAATCCGTCATCCATTCATAAATTTGCCGATGGCGTAGCGCGTGGACTCAAGCAGGCCAGGCAACAGGTTCAAGCCTTGATTGGTTGCGAGCATGATTCTGAAATCATCTTTACCTCTTGCGGTACTGAGTCCAATTCCACGGCCATTCTTTCAGCAATCAAAGCGCAGCCGAATAAAAAGGAAATCATCACTACCACCGTTGAGCATCCGGCCATTCTAAGCGTCTGCGAATATCTTGAAAAAGAAGGCTACACCATTCACAGAATGCCGGTTGATAAGGCTGGGCGCTTAAACCTGGAATCGTATAAAAAATTGTTATCCGACAACGTGGCAATTGTCTCGGTGATGTGGGCCAATAATGAAACCGGTACGATTTTCCCCGTCGTGGAAATGGCGGAAATGGCAAACGCTGCGGGTGTTATGTTTCATACCGATGCGGTACAGGCCGTCGGCAAGATTCCGATGATGCTGCAAGATACCAAAATCGATATGTTGTCAGTGTCAGGGCACAAATTACATGCGCCTAAAGGCATCGGCGTGTTGTACCTGCGTCGCGGCACACGCTTTCGTCCTTTGTTACGTGGCGGTCATCAAGAGCGCGGCAGACGAGCAGGTACTGAAAATAGCGCATCTATCGTCGGCTTAGGTAAAGCCTGCGAATTAGCGTTAGAGTTTATCGAGTATGAAAATACCAAAGTCAAAGCCATGCGCGATCGTCTGGAGCAAGGCATTACCGAAGCAATACCGCATTGCTTTGTGACCGGCGACATTTACAACCGTCTGCCAAACACCACAGATATCGCTTTTGAATATATCGAAGGCGAATCAATTTTGATGCTGTTGAACAAGGCCGGAATTGCGGCGTCCAGTGGCTCGGCTTGTACTTCGGGATCGTTAGAGCCTTCGCATGTCATGCGGGCGATGGATATTCCCTACACCGCAGCGCACGGCACCATTCGCTTTTCGTTCTCGCGTTACAACAGCATGGCGGAAGTTGATGAAGTGCTGAAAGTGATGCCGGGTATTGTAGCGACCTTGCGTAAGTTGTCACCTTATTGGGATGGTGCAGGTCCGGTGGCCGATCCTGAAAAGGCATTTGCGCCGACTTATGCGTAAGTGATCTGAACGGCTTTCGTTCTCACGCATAGCGTGGGAACGATGAAAAAAATATCGTGTGTTAAATATGTTTTCCCATAGAACTTAGTCGCATAATGATATTTTGCATGTTCAAACTACGTTCATTGATAAATTGAATTAGACCTTTGTTGGATTTCATAGAATTGCAGGTCGACACCTGGAAGCATTTCAAGCTGCACGGGGAGTTCGAATTCTCGGATGAGCGAATGATCGATTCGATGGGCTTGGCAATTCCCAAAAATCCGGACTGGAAGTCGGACTAAAATTGGGAAGCCTTAAATCGATTCAAAGCCTCGCCAACTATGGCGTTGAAAAAATCCTATGGGACTTTGTTGTCGTTTGTTTAAAGGCACCCAATTTTTGGGATGTAAAATAAAATACCTTTTTTAACAGCGTGTTATCTAAAGCATGTTGCTACAAAAAGGTTTTTTTTATCTAAAATTTCTTAACCTTCTGGCAAAAATCCTTTTTTTACCTGGTATTTTCCGTTTAATTTCGTCGAAATTAAGCATTTAAGAATCAAGTTAAAGACTTATGAGCATTGACTCTTGCCTGAAATGGGGGAAAGATGTCTGTGTGTTTGATAGTGGTCAGTATTTGAACAGCTTAACTTTAACAAGATAAGGGGGAAATACAATGTACAAGCTTATTTACAGTGTCATTACCGCGATATTCATTTTTCTATCGTCCGCTGCAAACTCTACGGATAAAACCGTTTTCAATGAATATGCCGATTTGATGCAACCCGACACTGTCGGTATGTCAATGGAGCAAATCAAAGAGCAATTTAAACATCCTTCAAAGTCGTCAACAGGTGAACTTGGAGAAATTTGGGAATATGATGGTTTGGTAGACCCGGATCACCCAGAAAATGAGCACCATAATGGTTGTCGAGTGTTTTTTAAACAAGACAAAGTCCATCATGTGGAATGCAATAAAATCTAATGTTGAATTATGGCAGGCCACAAGTGACAGAGGGATTTTAAAATCGCTTGTTCAAGGTGGAGTTTTTAGATGTTGAGATTGATGCTGAAGTTTCCCTAATGTTTTGGTGGTCGAATTAGCCTAAACAAAGGGGGAAGCTTCAGCTTTTATTTATTCAAAGAGGTAGTCGCTTAAATCCGGGGCTTTAGATTGTTCAAGTGAGTTTATATTGTTGGCGACTTTTTTAAAGTCGTTAAGCGCTTGAAATGCTTTGTCAAAATCGGCATTGATAAAATTTCTCGTCAAATGCACGCATAAGCAATATACCGCAGAATAGTCTTCAGTAGCTCCTGAGCTGCATTGATTTATCTTGTCTGAAACGCTGCGCATAACAGATATTACTGATCCATCATGTCGCCAGGTCACCGGAAGCTCCATTACATCGCCACCTCGGGCAGCGATTGCTTCGACGGCAGTCGTTGCAAGATTTATCATGCCAAAAAGGATTTCCACCATATCACCGACTTTGATTGCCTTTAAAACAACGCTACCTTGT
Organism: Methylococcaceae bacterium; assembly: GCA_013141375.1. Classification (GTDB taxonomy): domain Bacteria; phylum Pseudomonadota; class Gammaproteobacteria; order Methylococcales; family Methylomonadaceae; genus JABFRC01. The sequence goes on from JABFRC010000005.1 coordinate 5,524, forward strand.
TGCATGAGTAGGGCTTGGTGATGAACGATATCCATATCAGAAAAGTGGCCGGCAGAGGCCAGCGTGTTATTTAAATTATTTAGGTCTTTTACCAACTTTAAATGCTTGTTCATGAGATTCTCTCCTGTCTGGCGTTTAGGTTGATACTAAATTTAGAAATGAAAAACAGTCAATTAGGATTTTTAATTATTCCAAAGCTATTTTTCCTTCTATGCTGTGACTGATACCAATAGCTGGAGCAACTAGTGTCATTTTGATATCTATGGTTTCAGAGCCGTTGAGCTTTCCTGCTTCGACTGCTTTAAGAACTGCATGTTCGATCTCGCGTTGCGAAGTGATGCCGACATTTTTTAGAAACTTTCTGACTTCAAGATTCAAGATTTCTTCGTTCATTTCGATCTCCAGGTGTGTGGCGATTTGGTGGGTGTTTTGTAAAGCAAGGCCGTGGAGGATTTACTGTAATTACAATTCTCGCAAAGGCATTTAATTGGCTTTATTATGCGCCGATATTATGAGTATTACGCTATGGAATTTTTCAAGTAATCACTGGTGTTTACCAAGCAAACCATGCACAAATTAATCGAAACACTGAGTTTTAATTTGATTGTAATCAGGTCTCAACAGGCAGATGGTGCAAGCTATATCCTTCATCTCAATCATGCAGCGGCAAGTTTTCTGGGCTATACCGAGAATGAACTGGTAAATCAGCCTCTTGAGTGCATTTTTACTTCTGACATTGACATAAACGCCAGTCATTCCGGCATCAATGTTGACGCTACAATCATCACCAAACATCAAGAAGTTCTTCAGGTTCTAATTTTATTTTCCGAGCTGTCCAGAGATACAGCTGGTTATATTGATAGGCTCTTACTGATTCAACCTATCAAAATAGGCAATGATTTATTGGCGATGCAACGAGTCGTTCAGCAAAGTGCCAGTGCGATGATGATCACGGATGCTCGCGGGCAAATTGTCTATGTCAATCCGAAGTTTACTGAGCTTTCAGGCTATGCCGTTGATGAATTACTGGGTCAAAATCCAAGATTGCTGCAATCTGGCAATATGTCGCAGGATTACTATCAATCTCTGTGGGGCAAGTTGGCCTGTGATGGTGAATGGCAAGGTGAGCTTCAAAATAGAAAGAAAAGTGGTGAAGAGTATTGGGTTTTTGAAAGTATCAGTGCGATAAAGGATTGTGCGGGTCAAGTGACACACTTTCTTGCCGTTGAAGAAGATATTACGCACCGAAAACAGGTTGAGTCGGCTTTAGTCGAAAGCGAAGAACGCTTTCGACAAATGGCCGAAATGGCCGGGGAATGGCTTTGGGAGCAAGATCCCAATGGCTACTATTTATATAGTAGTGCGGCGGTTAAGCAAATATTGGGTTTCAGTCAGGAGCAAATTATTGGCAAACATTACACGGAATTTTTGACCACTCAGGATAAAGAATCGCAAACGCTTTTTGCTGCCAGTCATCAATCCTTTTATGCCTTGATCAATCATTATCAACACAAAGATGGACGCTTGGTGCTCACAGAGTCAACGGGTTTACCGATTATTAATACAGAGGGCAAAGTAATTAAGTGGCGAGGGGTTGATCGAGATATATCAGCCAGAATGCACTTTCAAAATGCCTTGATAGATTCTGAAAAACGCACGCGTTTAATTATTGAAAGCTCAATCAATGCCATCGTTATTATGGATTCTTACGGCATCATTACCGATTGGAATCATCGGGCGGAAAAAATGTTTGGTTGGGCTGCCGATGAGGCCATTGGTCAGCGTCTTGACGAATTGATTATTCCCAAACGCTTTCATAGTGAGCATCGTCAAGGAATGCATGCATTTTTGCAAACCGGTGTTGGGCCCATCTTAAATAAACAGACTGAGCAAGTGGCCGTCAAACGAGACGGCATGGAATTTCCTGTGGAGTTGAGTGTTTCGCCATTAAAACTCGGCAACTCCTATATCTTTAGCGGTTTTATACATGACATTAGCGGCCGGAAGGCCGCAGAACAGCAAATAAGGCAATCGCAAGTCGAGCTTGCGATTGTGCAAAATGAAATAAAAATTGCCCAGCAAATCCAGGCGACATTAATACCTTCCTCGCCAATTAGTTCGGACGCATTTGAAATTACCGGTGTTTGTTTGCCGGCCAATAAGGTGGGGGGCGATTACTACGATTATTTTTTTCGCAACGAAAACCAGCTTGACGTGGTGATTGCTGATGTTTCAGGGCATTCGATAGGTCCTGCCTTGTTTATGGTGGAAACCAGAAGTGCGATAAGAGTTCAGCAGGATGTATCGGCGACACCAGCGAGTACGCTAGGCACTCTAAATACGTTTTTGTTTGAAGATCTGGATAATTCCGATTACTTCATTTCTCTTTTTTACTTACAGGTAAATCTTGAACAGAAGCAATTAGCTTTTGCCAATGCCGGCCATCCGCCTCCTTTGTTATTCAATCAATCGCAAGCTGAAGTTCTTGAATTGGATGCTGAAGGCTTAATTCTGGGAATTCGTCGAAAAATCGCCTTTGAGGAAAAATCAATAACGCTCTCAGAAGGAGATGTAATACTTTTATATACCGATGGCTTAATCGAGGCTGAAAATGCAGCCCAAGAATTTTTTGGTTTGGAGCGGGTTAAGGGAATACTTTTGCAGCATGCCAACGCAACACCTCATGTCATCATTGATGCTTTATTTGCGGAATTACGGGATTTTTGCCAACGAAATACTTTTGAGGATGATATTACCTTGGTCGTTTTTAAATGGCGTTGAGGCGAACTAAATCTTTCAAAAGTCCGCGTTACGCTTTGATAAAGATTCCCTAAGCAAATACAACTCTGTAAAATTTCCTTATTTTTCATTTTTATTGGAGCAATAAGCAAATGGGTAGAGCCTATCAAAACCGTAAAGTGTCGATGGCCAAAACGTCTGATGCTAAAGCCAAGGTTTACAGCAAATATGGTCGTGAAATCTATGTAGTCGCTAAATCGGGAGGCACTGATCCATCTGGCAACTTATCATTACGTGGCATTATTGAACGGGCTAAAAAAGACCAAGTTCCAAGTCATGTGATTGAAAAAGCCATCGATAAAGCAAGGGGCGGCGGCGGCGAAGATTTTGCGCCGGCTCGATATGAAGGCTTTGGACCTGGCGGCTGTATGGTGATTGTTGACTGTTTGACCGATAACCCAAATCGGACTTTTGGCGATGTGCGCCTGTGTTTCACCAAAACAAAATGCAAAATTGGCACCCAAGGTGTAGTCAGTCACATGTTTGATCATGCGGCTATTTTGGCATTTCATCACGCCGATGAAGATGGTGTGCTGGAGGCATTATTAAATGCCGATGTTGATGTGAGTGATATCGAAAATGACGAAGGGAAAATCACCGTATTTACCCCGCAAGCCGATTACTTTAAAGCTAAACAAGCCCTAATTGATGCCTTCGGAGAAATTGATTTTGACGTCGATGAAATTCAGTTTATTCCAAGAGGCACGACTGATATAGCCGGAGATGATGTGGCGATGTTCGAAAAGTTTTTGGATATGCTGAACGAATTGGATGATGTCCAAAATATATTTCATGATGCGAATTATTAAGGAAACTTCAGGCTATTTATTCAAACACGAAGTTGTCATGTTATGACGCTTCGCGTTTGGCACTGTATAAATTTCAGTAACTTAAGTAAGGTTGCTTGATGTATATAGGCCGCTGTGATATTCTAGTTGTACAGTTTGAATTTGATTGTTGTTGGGTAGCGGCCAAATCCTGCGCCTGTTACCACATAAAAAGCCCCATTTTGGGGTTTTTTAATTTACGGGCTCGTGTTTGGGCTTTTACAGATAGTTAATGGAAGAGCCTTCGGCTCTTTTTTTATGTGCAAAATTTAATGAGGTTGAAATGAAGCAGGCTCCGGAGCATTTAATTGCATTAATCGAGCCGATTGTTGAAGGCTTGGGTTATGAATGCGTTGGCATCGACTATAACCCGAATCCAAAACATGGGCTTTTAAGGATTTATATCGATAGCGAAAACGGAATTTTGGTTGAGGACTGCACCAAAGTCAGTCATCAGATCAGTGGCGTGTTAGACGTAGAAGATCCTATTCCTGATAATTATCAGCTGGAAATTTCTTCGCCAGGAGAAGATAGGCCATTTTACAAAATTAGCCAATTCGAACGCTTTATCGGGCAAACAGTTTTGGTGAATTTATTTAAAACTATTGATGGACGTAGAAAAATCACCGGAAAAATCAAGCAAGTAGTTGATGATGTGGTGCATTTACAGGAAGGCGAGCATATTTTTGAGGTGCCGTTTGCGGCGATGAGTAAAGCACGATTGGTACCTGAATATTTAATTGAAAAAGGAGGACGCAGTGGCAAATAAAGAAATTTTGTTGGTGGCAGAAGTTTTTTCCAACGAAAAAGACATAGAAAAAGAAGCCGTTTTCCAGGCGATAGAATCAGCCTTGGAAGCCGCCACAATCAAGCGTCACGTCAATCAAATCAAAGCGCGTGTAGTTATTGACAGAAAAACCGGTGATTACGTCACTTACCGTTGCTGGGATGTGGTCGATGCAAATGACAAAATAGACGGCGATGTGGAATTTCCTGAAACACAAGTGTTGTTGGAAGTTGCCCAGCTCGATAATCCGAATGTAAAAGTCGGTGACATTGTTGAAGATGAAATAGAGTCTGTTGATTTCGGACGTATTGCGGCGCAAACAGCTAAGCAAGTTATCATTCATAAAGTCAGAGAAGCGGAACGTAAGAAAATTGTTGATGCTTATAAAAGTCGCGTGGGTGAGTTAATCACCGGCATCGTTAAGCGTATTGAAAAAGGCAGCGTGTATCTTGACTTGGGTGGCCATGTTGAAGCCTTTATCGCCAAGGAAGATATGATTCCGCGCGAATCCGTCCGTATCGGTGACAGAGTCAGAGGCTATTTAAAAGACGTGCGTCTTGAGCCAAGAGGTCCACAATTATTTGTTAGTAGAACCGATCCCGAGTTACTCGTTGCTCTATTTCGATTGGAAGTGCCTGAAGTTGGTGAAGGTATGATTTCAGTCATGGGGGCGGCAAGAGATCCGGGTTCCAGAGCCAAATTGGCGGTAAAAGCTAATGACCCAAGATTAGATCCGGTCGGGGCTTGCGTTGGCATGAGAGGCTCAAGAGTTCAGACTGTGTCCAATGAATTGGCTGGTGAACGCGTTGATATCATTCTGTGGAATCCAAGCCAGGCGCAGTTTGTCATCAATGCCATGTCGCCCGCAGAAATTCAATCCATCGTCATCGATGAAGATAAACACAGCATGGATCTTGCTGTCAGTGCAGACAATCTTTCACAAGCGATTGGCCGTGGTGGTCAGAACGTGCGCCTTGCAAGTCAATTGACCGGCTGGGAGCTCAATGTGATCGACGCATCGAAAGCCGAAGAAAATAGCGAAGCTGAAGCTGAAAAAATTAAACAATTATTCATTAATGACCTGGATATTGATGAGGACATTGCATCAATTCTGGTTGATGAAGGCTTTAACACGGTTGAAGAAATTGCCTATGTGCCTGTTAGCGAAATGCTGGAAATCGATGGTTTTGATGCCGACTTGGTTAATGAGCTTCGTAGCAGGGCAAAGGATGCGTTACTAATCAACGCACTAAAAATTGAAGAAAACATCGAATCTGCTGAGCCGACTCAGGACTTAATTGCCCTAGAAGGAATGGACACAGACTTGGCTAACCAATTGGCAGCTCAAGGCATTCTTACTGTGGAAGATCTGGCTGATCAGTCTGTAGATGATTTATTAAGCTTTACTGGCGTCGATGAAGAACGTGCGGCTAAGTTGATTTTGAAGGCCCGCGAGCCTTGGTTTGCTGAGGCAAAAAACAAGTAGGAAAGGGGTGAACAGATGAGTAATAAAACCGTAAGACAATTAGCAGAGATTATAAAAATACCTCTGGAGCGATTAATAGAGCAGCTCAAGGAAGCTGGGTTAACCGCTTCAGCCCCTGACGACGTTATTGACGAGGACGAAAAAATTCGACTTTTAGCCCATTTGCGCAAGCGCCATGGAAAAGAAGACGCCGTTGCAGAAAATGAACCCAAGCGTGTGACATTAAAGCGCCGATCAGTCACCGAGCTAAAGCAGTCGACAGCGCCGGGCAGTTCTTCAAAAACCATCAGTATTGAAGTGCGCAAACAAAAAACTTACATAAAACGCAGCGAAGTTGAGACAGTCGAGCCAATAGTGTCAGCGGTTGCAAGTCCGGTTGTAACTCAACCCGAAGCTAGGGTCGACTCGCCCGTGCCAACAATTGAAGCCGCTAAGTCGGAAATTGTAGAGGTGGTTGAGGTTGAGGTTGAGGTTGAGGCAGTGATTGAAGATGCGCCACAACAACAGGTTAAATCTGGAGACGCTGAAAAAATCGTAGAAATTCCTGTTGATATTGAAGAGGAAGACAAGTTTGGCGTCGCTAA
>JABFRC010000248.1 GCA_013141375.1 Methylococcaceae bacterium
CAAAGATAGCTCTTATCTTTTCTATGGTCATATTTTATGGTTCGGGAGACACCCGTAACGCCGGTAGTTGTTTTGTTTTTGGGTGGTTTTAGAAACCTGGTTTTGCTACCTTTGAGCACTACTAACTTTTGATCTCGCCATGCAATGGCGGCTTGTAAGGATTTTCCTCGGTTACCCCAAAGTTTGTGAGAAAAATAACGGCTGCTTTCTTTGCCGCGTCTTACGATACGTACTTGATAACCAAATAGATCGGGTTCTGTGATGTGTTTGTTTTTTGCCATGGCTCTGCTTCCAAATAAATAAAACATTGCGAATTCAGTAGCATAGATTTGGACGCCATCATCAAATCACACAGGGAGCCAAAAAATTACTTACTGTAAGTCACGGATTACAAATTATCATCAAAGCTCAGTCCATTGCAAGCGCTAAGTTACAACGCTAGACAATTTCCGACTATTCTGGTGTAGAATGAGAATATGTCATCTTTTTTGAGATGGCTGATTATGAATTCATAACACATTGTTTTTTAACTATTTTGGAGAGTGCGATGAGCGTTTTAGTTGGTAAGCAAGCCCCTGATTTTACTGTTCCTGCTGTATTAGGCGATGGTCAAATTGTTGATTCATTTAGTTTTTCTGCTGCAACTGCTGGTAAATATGCAGTAGTGTTCTTTTACCCATTGGACTTTACTTTTGTCTGCCCAAGTGAGCTGATCGCTTTGGATCATCGCATTGATGAATTCAAAAGTCGTAATGTTGAAGTGGTAGCCGTGTCTATCGATTCACATTTCACTCACAACGCATGGCGTAATACCCCAATCAACCAAGGTGGTATTGGCCAAGTTCGTTACACTTTGGCGGCTGACTTAACTCACTCAATCGCAAAAGATTATGATGTTGAAACGGCTGGCGGCGTGGCTTTCCGTGGTACTTTCTTGATCGATCGCAGTGGTTTGGTACGTCATCAGGTTGTTAACGACTTACCGTTAGGTCGTAATATTGACGAGTTGTTGCGTGTTGTTGATGCGCTGCAATTCCATGAAGAACATGGTGAAGTCTGCCCGGCAGGTTGGCAAAAAGGCGATGCCGGTATGGATGCTTCACCGGCAGGCGTGGCGTCTTATTTGGATAAAAACGCTGACAAGTTATAAGTAAAAATTTTCGTTAGTATCTAAAAGGCGCATTGTGTGAGACACACAATGCGCCTTTTGCGTTTTTAGCATGTCATTGTTTGTTTGCAAGGTCAGCCAGCAACTTTTTGCGAATAAAAAATGCAGCAATTGCGCCGATGACTGCGGGTATTTGGGTGATCAAGAAAATTGCGGTGAAATTATTTGGAAAAAGTCCGGTTAACGGCGAAACGATAGTTAAACGCACTGCCCACCAGGCAATCCAGAAACCCACCACGCCAATAATGGCCCATTTGTAAGGTTGCTCACCCTGCTGCTTTGCCGTGATAAAAAACCATACCAACACAGCAATGCCGGCAAATTTAGCTAAAAACAACATATTTCTACCCCGTATAATCGATTTTGCTTAGGGAGGCCGACTGGCCACCGTGAGAGTGCAATGATATTACATTTTTAGGTCAGGGGCGCGTAGTGAAAAAATCCATCAAGATCATGCTGTCGGTGTTGCTGGCGATAATCCTGCTAGTCATTATAGCAATTATTTCGGTGCCGATATTTGTGGATCCCAATCGATACAAGCCGGAAATTGCCGCTGCGCTAAAAGAACAAACGGGCAGGGAGCTAATCATTGAAGGCAATATTGAATTTGCGTTATTTCCTAGTTTGGGCCTAACAACTGGGGTAATGTCTGTAAGCAATGCATCCGGTTTTGATGCTCAGTCTTTTATCAAGGTAGCGGCAAGTCATGTAAGCATTGACTTACTTTCTTTGGTGTTTGAAAAAAAAATTGCCATTAACGAAATCGAATTAAAAGGCTTGGTCTTAAATCTTGTCAGAAACGGTCTGGCTAATAACTGGGATGATTTATTCAAGACTGCTTCGAAGGCATCAATTTCTCCCAGCAAACCATCTGCCCAGTCTATGCCTGCCGAAGATTCCCTAGCATTGTTAGCTGTAGGCAGGATTTCTATAACTGACTCGCAAATCCGCTGGCAAGACTTACAAGCTGGTGACGAGTGGTTGGTTAAGGATGTTAATTTAGAAACTGAAGCATTCAGGTTTAATGAACCTACCAACATTAAGTTGTCATTGTTGGCCGGCAATGTAAAAACCGGGTTTTCTGCAGCCATTAAACTTAATACCACAAGCACCAGTAATAATCAGCTGGATAGCTTTGTGCTTACTCACACTGAACTTCAATCAACCCTGGCTGGTCAGAATATTCCGTCTCCATCGCTTGCCGGAGTGTTAACCGTAGACGAGATTGTATTGGCCTTGGCTAATCAGGCAGTTAAGGTATCCGGCGCGAAGCTGGCAGTTGCAGATGTAATAATGAATGCCGACTTTAGTGGTGTAGAGATTAAAAATGCCCCTGAATTTACAGGTCAACTGAATATTGCCGCATTTAATCCCGCTAATTTGCTGAAGGTTTTTGCGATTGCTGTACCTGTTATGCAGGATGCCAACGCATTAAATGCACTGTCTTTACAAAGTAGTTTTCGTGCAACAGCGGAGTCTATCGAACTGGAAAATTTGCTTGCGACGCTTGATGACACGCATGCGCAAGGACGACTTAAGGTTAGTCATCTTTCTCAGCCAGAGATTGGCTTTGACTTGGCTCTTGATGGCTTGCTGCTGGACCGCTATTTGCCGCCATCCGATAAATCACCCAAATCCTTAGCAAGCCCTGGTGCGGCATTGGCTGCTGGGCTCAGTGCATTGCCTGTTGAAACAATAAGAAAGCTTAATGCGGATGGTCAATTAACGTTTGAAAAACTCAGTGTGCGTGGCGTTGATTTGAAAGGCCTTGGTTTCAAACTAAGGGCAAAAAACGGCAATGTTTCCACGCAGCAATCGGCAAAATCATTTAATCAAGGCACATATTCCGGGCATTTGTCAGTTGACTCGGGCAATACCAAACCTGTGATTGCACTGACGGAACAATTAACCAAAGTACAGCTCGAACCTTTGTTGAAGGGACGATTTAAGCAGCCTATTACCGGCCAGTTAACGACGACAGTACAATTACAGGCGCAATGGCGCAGTGCTGATGAGTGGAAGTCGACTCTGAATGGTCAGGTCAATTTATTGCTTAAAGATGCAGTAATCAGAGGCTTTAATCTGCAGAAAATAATCGATAACGGCAAGGCCTTGGTCAACGGTGATGCCAAGCCTGCTGACAGCAAAAATGATCAAGCGATATTTTCGGAAATTACCGGGACAGCGATCATTAAAAATGGTCTGCTGCGTAATGATGATCTGGTCGCCACCAGTGCCAAGTTGAATGTCGATGGCAAAGGGACGGCTAATTTAGTCGATGAGACATTGAATTATCAGCTCAATGCCAGATTGCCGCCCGTTGAACCAGATCAGGCGCAGAGTCCACCATTGTTGGTTAAAGTGACGGGGCCGTTTGACAATCTTAACTATGCCATTGATGCAAGTGCGCTGATTACCGATAAAGCCAGAATTGAAAAAGTGCTGGATAAAAATAAAGACAAAATTAATAAACTGATGAACAAACTCGATAAAAAACTGGGATCAGGCACCAGTGATTTATTGAAGGGATTGTTCCACTAATACTTTCTTTCGCATGACACCGGAAAATTTTCAAAAACAACTGCTTGACTGGTTTGATTTGCATGGCCGCAAGGATTTGCCGTGGCAACAGAACATCACGCCTTATCGTGTTTGGCTATCAGAGACCATGTTGCAACAAACTCAAGTGGCAACAGTTATCGGCTATTTCAACGCCTTCACGGCAAAGTTCCAAGATATAGAAAGCCTTGCACAAGCACCGGAAGATGAAGTGCTGGCGCTTTGGTCGGGGCTGGGTTATTACGCCAGGGCTAGAAACTTACACAAAACCGCCCGCATTATTGCCGAGCAGGGCCGTTTCCCCAATTCATTGGAAGAACTTATGAGTTTGCCCGGCATTGGCCGATCAACGGCGGGTGCGATTTTATCTATTGGATTTAATAACAGTCATCCTATTCTGGATGGCAATGTTAAGCGGGTGCTGACCCGATTTATGGCTATTTCCGGTTGGCCGGGAAGTGGCCAGGTGGAAAAAAAGCTCTGGGCAATTAGTACGGCTTTTACGCCTGTAGCGCGGGTGGCTGACTATACCCAAGCTATTATGGATTTGGGCGCAACCGTGTGTACGCGTGGTAAACCTGCGTGTTCAGAATGTCCATTGACCAGTGCGTGCATTGCCAAAAGCACTCAATCTGTCTCATCTTTTCCTAGTTCAAAACCAGCGAAAACCTTGCCTGTTAAAGGCATCGTGTTTTTATTGCTACAGGATAAGCTAGGGCAAATATGGCTGGAAAAACGGCCGCCTACTGGCATTTGGGGAGGCTTATGGAGCGCTCCTGAGTTCGTTAGTGTTGAAGATGCACTGCATTGGTGTTCAAGTAGGCTGTTACCGATTGTGAGTCATCAAGCACTGGATGTTAAGCGACACACCTTTTCACATTACCATTTAGACTTCACTCCCTTTCTGGTGCAAACGGATAACCCTAATAATTTTGTGATGGAAGCGAATCAAGGGCTCTGGTATAAAGCGGAGCAATTCAGCGATCTTGGCTTGGCAGCGCCTATCAGGGTGTTGTTAGATCAAATACAAGAGGATAAAAAATGACGAGATTAGTACATTGCGTGAAACTGGGCATTGAAACAGAAGGTCTTGATGAGCCGCCGTTCCCTGGCGCTAAAGGCATCGAAATATTTGAAAAAGTGTCCAAGCAAGCCTGGAAAGAATGGCTTGCCAAGCAAACCATGTTAATTAATGAAGGTAAGTTGGCTAGTTTTGATCCGAAGGCTAGAGCTTATCTGGCCGAAGAAAGAACAAAATTTTTATTTGAAGGTAATAACGAAATGCCTGAAGGCTACGTGCCTCCGAAGAATTAGCAAGGGTTTATCTACTGACGTTGTTTCTGTGGCGTCAGTAGGCTTTTTCTGGGCTCAATGATTACCCCAGTCGACCCAGCCCTGTTGAGCTGAAATCAATACCAGCACCCCAAACACAATTCGATACCAGGCGAATACTGTAAAATCGTGTCGACTAATAAAGTGAATCAGTCCACGAACGGCAAAGAATGCGCTAATAAAGGATACTGTGCCGCCTACCGCAAACAGTTCGAAGTCTGCCATGCTGAACAGTTCGCGATTTTTATAAACGTCATAGAAAGTCGCTGCGAACATGGTTGGGATGGCGAGAAAGAATGAAAATTCAGTCGCTGCTCTGCGTGACAAGCCAAAAAATAAGCCACCGATAATCATGGCGCCTGAGCGAGATGTGCCTGGAACCATCGCCAAAGCCTGTGCAAATCCCACTTTTAAAGCATCTTGCCAGGTCATGTCGTCGATCGATTCGGCATGGATATCATGCTGACGGCGCTCGACCCAAAGGATTAGCAGTCCACCAATGATGAGAGCGGAAGCGACGACAAATGGATTGAATAAATAGGCCTTGATCTGTTTAAGGAACAAGAAGCCCAGCACAGCAGCCGGTAAAAAAGCCACAATCAGATTGGTTGCCAAGCGTTGGGAAACCGCTTCGGAAGTCACGCTCACCGCAGTGTGGAATAAGCGTACCCGATACTCCCAAACGACGGCCAAAATGGCGGCAAATTGAATTGTAATTTCAAACACTTTACCTTTTTCGTCGTTAAAGCCAAGCAGCTGGCCGACCAAAATCATGTGGCCGGTCGATGATACGGGTAAAAACTCGGTCAAGCCCTCGACAATGCCAAGGATAATTGCATGCAGCAACAGGGTCGGGTCAGTCATCATGGTGTTTAAAATGACGGCAACAAGATCAACGTTTCATGGAGTCAAAAAATTCGGCATTGGTTTTGAAATCTTTCAATTTGCCGATTAAAAATTCTGAAGCCGCGGTTTCATCCATAGGTTGAAGAATTTTACGCAATATCCAGGTTTTTTGCAGTGAGTCTGGATCAACCAGGTATTCTTCACGACGCGTGCCGGAGCGGTTAATATTGATGGCAGGGTAGATGCGTTTTTCTGCGATCTTGCGATCCAGATGCAGCTCCATGTTGCCGGTACCTTTGAATTCTTCGTAGATGACTTCGTCCATTCGGGAGCCGGTATCCACCAAGGCGGTCGCAATAATGGTCAAGCTGCCGCCTTCTTCAATGTTACGGGCGGCACCAAAAAATCGTTTGGGTTTTTCCAAAGCGTTGGCATCTACACCACCGGTTAATATCTTTCCTGATGAAGGGACAACGGTGTTGTAAGCCCGAGCTAATCGTGTAATCGAGTCTAACAAGATGACTACATCGTGTTTGTGTTCAACCAAACGGCGGGCTTTTTCTATAACCATTTCGGCAACTTGCACATGTCGAGTCGGAGGTTCGTCAAAGGTGCTGGAAATAACTTCTCCACGTACACAGCGCTCCATTTCGGTTACTTCTTCAGGTCGTTCATCAATCAATAAAACAATCAGATAGCATTCCGGATTCTTGTCAGCAATGGCTTGGGCCAAGGCTTGTAGGATCATAGTTTTACCGGCTTTCGGCGGCGATACGATCAAACCACGCTGGCCTTTACCGATAGGGGCGATCAAATCAATGATGCGTCCGGTTAAATCTTCGCTGGTGCCGTTACCTTGTTCCAGTACAAATCGTTGTTTGGCAAACAGCGGTGTAAGGTTTGAAAAGGTAATTTTATTTTTGGTGTTTTCGGGTGGCTCGAAATTGATTTGATCAACTTTCAGCATCGCGAAATAGCGTTCATTGTCTTTAGGCGGTCTTATTTTGCCGCTAATGGTGTCGCCGGTTTTTAGTGAGAACCGTCTAATTTGACTGGGTGAAACATAAATATCATCGGGTCCTGCTAGATATGAGCAACCCGGTGTGCGTAAAAATCCAAAGCCATCCTGCAGAATTTCTAATACACCATCTCCGTAGATATCGTCACCAGCTTTTGCCTGCTTCTTAAGGATGGCAAAAATTAGATCTTGTTTTCGCGATCGGGCGACGTTTTCAAGGCCTAAAGATTCTGCTATTTCAATAACTTCACTGATTTGTTTTGCTTTTAACTCGGTAAGATTCATAAAAAAAGGTAACTCGAAGAATAGTAGTGGCATGCGAGGCACGACAACCACATAAGGATAGGAATGAAATTCAGGGGTGTATTTATCGGATGATAGAATTGAGCGCGCTGAATGTGGCGCAACAGAAGTGTAACTTAAGTTACTCCGCCCCGTCCAACCTTTTGTGACAGAGCAGAGTAACTAAAATGAATTAAATATTGCTGTCGATGAATGCGGCTAACTGGGCTTTAGTTAAAGCGCCAACTTTAGTGGCTTCAACTTCGCCATTTTTGAACAGCATTAAGGTAGGGATGCCGCGGACACCGTATTGTTGAGGAGTTTGTGGGTTTTCGTCGATGTTGATTTTAACGACAGTCAGTTTGCCGTCGTAATCTTTTGCAATTTCATCCACTACAGGAGAAAGCTGTTTGCAAGGACCACACCACTCAGCCCAATAATCAACCAGAACAGGATTACTGGCTTTAAGTACGGTTTCGTTAAAATCATTATCACTTACGTGAAGAACAGCGTTACTACTCATAGTTAGGTCTCCTTGATCAATAAAGTACCGAACTATAGGAGCGAATGGTGTAATCAGTCAATAAGTTTTCTGGAGTTTGTGATGAGTTAATCACTATCCCCGTTTTTTCTTTTTAAGTTATCCTATGGACCTATGGAAAATACACATCTCACACAAATTCGTTTCAGCAATCTTGAACTCTCCGAATCTATTTTAAGCGGCTTAAAAATTGCCGGTTTTAATTACTGTACACCTATACAACGCAGAGCATTGCCGATTACTCTTCGAGGTAAGGATATTGCCGGACAGGCGCAAACCGGAACGGGAAAAACGGCGACTTTCTTGTTAGCTACTTTTCAACACCTCATCAACGATACCAGCGAGACGATTAAAAATCCCAGAGCCATCATCCTTGCGCCAACGCGGGAGTTGGCGATCCAGATTCACAAAGATGCTTTGCAGTTGGGCAAACAACTCGGTCTAAAAATGGCGCTGATCTATGGTGGCACTGATTATGAGAAGCAGCTGAATAGTCTAAAGGGTGGCGTTGATATTATTATTGGCACACCGGGCCGTATCATTGATTTTTATCGGCAAAATGCATTCACATTAGATAACGTGAAAGTCACAGTCATGGATGAAGCCGATCGCATGTTTGATCTGGGCTTTATCAAAGATATACGTTTTTTATTGCGGCGGATGCCTGCGCCTGATCAGCGATTGAATATGTTGTTTTCTGCAACCTTGTCATACAAGGTCACTGAATTGGCTTATGAGCATATGAACAATCCGGTATTGATTCGCATTGAGAGTGAGCAAGTCACCTCTGCCGCTATTCAGCAAAGTGCGTTTTGCCCATCCAATGCGCAAAAAATCCCCTTGTTGCTGGGGATTTTGAATCAATATAAGCCGCAGCGCAGCATCATTTTCGTTAATACCAAACGCTGTGCCGAACGACTTGATGATTATCTTAATGCTAACGGCTATAAAACTGCTGCTTTAAGCGGCGATGTAGCGCAGGACAAACGTCAGCGCTTGCTGGCGGATTTTCAGGAAAACCGAATTACCTTATTGATTGCCACCGATGTGGCAGCCAGAGGTTTACATATTGCCGACGTGTCACACGTTTTTAATTATGACTTGCCACAGGACGTGGAAGATTATGTGCATCGGATAGGCCGAACAGCGCGCTTTGGCGCCAACGGTGTGGCTATAAGCTTTATTTGTGAAGAATACGCTTATTCAATGCCGGATATTGAGCAGTACATAGACCAAAAGATTGAGATTAAATCAATCACGGCCGATTTGTTGGCCGAGGTTATTCATCCCGAAAAAAGGCCGGAAACCGCAAAGTCGTCTTATCCGGATAAACGATCAAGGCCAAAATCAAGCAGTTTTCGCCCCAAACCTAAAGCCCCGTCATCAGCTCCCTAAAATCTGAAATAGAGTTGAATTCCTCGATTTTTCTATGTGGAAGCTGACTATCTGGTTTGTTCACGGCGTATAAATAACCCAATCCAAAGGCTCTGGCGGCGATTAACACCGCCAGAGAGTCATCAATCATTAATGTCCGTTCTTTGTTAAAACCGATCTGCTGCTGTAAAAGTGGCCAGAATCCGGGATGTTCTTTGGGTAAGCCCAAGTCGTGAGAGCTGATAATGTCATCAAAAAACGGCTCTAAACAGGTTTTTTCCATTTTTAAACCCAAGCTTCCTTGATGCGCATTGGTGACCAGCCAGACCTGACGTGGCGATTCTTTAAGCTTTTCCAAAAACTCCATGACATGCGGCAAGACCGCAATCAGTCCGGCAATTTCTACTTTTAAGCCAACAATGTCCAGTTGTAGCGCATTGCTCCAATAATCCAGGCAATACCACTCCAGGCGCCCTTCCATACTTTTAAAGCGTGGTTCCAGCTGTTGCTTGGCCTGTTCGATTGAAAGCCCATTCAGTTGGGCGAACTTTAGGGGCACAAATTCTTTCCAGAAGTGATTATCGAAATTCAAATCCAATAAGGTGCCGTCCATATCCAGTAAAACCGTATCAACTTGTGTCCAATCGATCATTTGTTCGGCGTTTAGTTATTAAGGGAGTGTGATGACAAAAGATATCATACGGTTTGAAAATAAAGCCAGAGCGCCATATTGAACGACTGAGATTGCTATTGGCGGTCAAATGTTAGAAAACGGCCCTTGTAAGGTTCGCCATTTTCAATAAACAAGTCGGCGCGGCGGCTGGTGTACCCGTACCCCAAGTCGGCCATTTGTCGACAAAAATCCACGCGATTACCTCGGTCCGGATCAACAATAATTACTTGAGCAGAGGTGGCGGCGTGGCGATTAATAAACGCGGCTAATTGATTCGGTTGCTGCCGCTCATAAAGTACATCACTGCCGATGATTAGATCGAATTGCCCTAGCTCGGGATTTTCAATCTCCCAGTTACCGGTTTTATATTTCAGCGGCCCCAGCTTGTTCAACAGCAGATTTTCTTTCAGGAAAGCCTGGCTCAATGGATGCCAGTCACTGACGGTCATATTGCCGGCCCGACGATGAATGACCAGACTGGCTAATGCCAGACCGGCGCCGATTTCCAAAATGCGTTTGCCGGTTAAATCAAAGCTATCCATAGCCCGGGCGAGCACTCGCGCCGATGGCCAGATACGACCGAATAGCGACCAACTGGCGGATGAAATGCCGGCGAGTTCGGCTTCACCCAGCGGGTCGGAATATTGTTGGAGGTCTAATAACGAACGGATCTGATAGTCGGTACCGCCTACAGTGACGGTCTCGAACTTGACATGGTAATCGGGCATAACGGTTTCTTCTCATGGCAAAGGTTGTGCGTCAGGAAATGTTCTGATCGAACGGGCACAAGACTTCGTGAGAAGAGAGATGCAGGCAGAAAAGGCACTTGCGAGTGCCACCCTGATAGTTTGCGGGTGGCGGGTAGGTAGAGTAGCACTTCGAACAATGGATGCTACTGACTATTAATTCCAGAGTACCTTCAAAACCTAGGCTAAAAGTAGTTTTGAAGCGCTCACTATTTATTGCATGACAAACTTTACGCCAATGACCAACAGTAATATCGCCAAAACCGGTCGAAGAAAATACTCAGGAATCCTGGCGCTCAAATGGCTGCCGACCCAAATACCCGGTACTGAGCCCACCAACAAGCTGCCCAATAATTCCAGGTCAACATTGCCTAGGCTTAAATGTCCAAGTCCTGCGATCGCCGTTAGCGGGATTGCGTGCGCCAGATCTGTACCGACAATTTTAAGCGTTGTCATTCTTGGGTAGAGAAACAGTAAGGCGACCGTACCCAATGCGCCTGCACCTACGGAAGATAATGTCACCAGCACGCCGAGTACAGCCCCCGTCAGCACGGTCGCGACTTTTTCCCAGCGGGGCGAAAAACGACCGCTATTATCAGGAGTGCTATGATCGTCATCGAGTTCTTGTTCCTTCGCGGCTTTTCGTAGCAGAACACTTCGCACCAGCAGAGCGCAAGCGGTTAACAGCAAGGCAACTCCGAGTGAAAACGTAATCGTGCCGGTAATTTCCTTGCCGACCTCCATTAAATTTTTCAAAACATAAAGCGTAATGAGTGATAACGGCAAACTGCCCAGCGCAAGCCAACGAACAATTCCCCAGTCCACTGATCCATGCTTGCCGTGGTGAACAAATACCCCGGCAGTTTTAGTAATTGAGGCGTAAATCAGATCTGTACCTACTGCAATAGCGGGCTTAAAACCAAACAGAAATACCAATAGCGGTGTCATTAATGAACCACCGCCAACGCCGGTTACACCCACCAAAAGCCCCACCCCAAAACCAGAGGCGCTGTACATTAAATTCATAACAAAATAACCTTTATTTTTTAAAGTTCTAAAATTGTTGTCATTATGCCACTGTATTTGCCGCTTGTAGTCAGGGATATACGTTTTATAAGGTCTGAAATTAAGACTCTGTACTCATTACTCGTTTTGTCAGTGATTGACTCATTGGCGGTTAAACAACAAGCACGAATTATGAATTCTTTGAAGAGGTTTTCGTTTTTCAGACCTTTAGTGCATGTGTATCATGTAAAAGAGTATGCTAATGAACGTTTTACACTCCACACTTCTTAAATTTTATGTATAAGGAAAAATAGGTATGAATAAAGTAATAAAGTTATCAACGATTGCATTAGTATTCAGTTT
>JABFRC010000187.1 GCA_013141375.1 Methylococcaceae bacterium
ATTCCAGCGCATCGGTTGAATCCCACAGGCGCGGATCATCATGAGGAAAGCTGGGGATTTTTGTCGGTGTTGAACCTGCGGCAATAATCGCCTGATCAAAAGTAACGGTTTTAGTTTCCGTGTCGCTTTTGACTTCAATGCTATTGCTGGAGGTAAATTGACCAACCCCAGTCAACAAGGTCACTTTACGTTGTTTTACCAGACGTGCCAGACCGTCATTCAGGCCTTTGCTGACACTTTCTTTCCAGGAACGAATTTTGTCGATGTCAAACGTCGGCTTGCCGTAACTGATGCCATGTTTTTCAAAGTCATCCAGTTCGTGGATGACTTGCGCCATGTGCAATAAGGCTTTGGACGGAATGCAGCCGACGTTAAGGCAAACGCCACCCAAGACAGGATAGCGTTCGATCAATACGACTTGCTTGCCTAAATCCGCAGCACGGAAGGCGGCCGTGTAACCGCCAGGGCCTCCGCCTAGGACGACGACTTCGGCATGAATGGTAGATGTATCAACCGCTGTTTTAGCTTCCATAGATTTACTCCTTAAAGTAATAGGCGGCGAATATCGCTTAAGTTTTGTTTCACAACCGCCATAAAGCGCGCACCTTCAGCACCATCAATCACTCTGTGATCGTAAGTCAGATCCAGCGGCAGCATCAGTCGAGGAATGAATTCTTTACCGTTCCAGACCGGTTGCATTTTTGCGCGGGTGACACCGAGTATCGCCACTTCGGGTGCATTGACGATAGGCGTAAAGGCTGTACCGCCGATACCGCCCAGACTGGAGATAGTCAGACAGCCGCCTTGCATATCGGCTGGGGACAATTTACCGAGTCGGGCTTTTTCACTTTTTTCCGCCAATTCGGCAGCAATCTCATTAATCCCTTTATTGTTAACGTCGCGCAATACCGGCACGACCAAACCATTCGGCGTATCCACGGCAATACCGATGTTGAAGTATTTCTTCAATATCAATTTTTCGCCATCCGGCGACAGTGAGGCATTAAATTGCGGAAACTGCTGCATGGCAGCAACTAAGGCTTTGATGATGAAGATCAATCCGGTGACTTTGACTTCGCCTGATGATTTTTCAGCATTCAGAGCAACACGGAAGGCCTCTTGGTCGGTGATGTCAGCTTCGTCGTGGTAAGTCACCAAAGGCAGGTTAAGCCAGACGCGGCTGAGGTTTTGTCCGGTAAGTTTTTTGATTTTGCTCAGCTGGCGCTCTTCTATCTCGCCAAATTGAGTGAAATCCACGGCCGGAATTGGTGGAATACTGCCGCCACGTTGACTCACGCCTTCGGTCATTGCCTTTTTGACGAAGTTTTTAACATCGTCTTTCAGGATGCGACCTTTGCGCCCTGTACCGTTTTTAATATCGCTGATGTCCACACCCAATTCACGCGCAAATAAGCGCACAGCCGGGGTGGCATGGGCGGCTTTGCCGGTCGTTAATGAGCTAGATGGCGCTTGTGGAACTGGAGCGGGGGCCGATTGTTTCGGTTCGGGTGCTGGAACGGGAGCCGAAACAGGTGCGGGAGCTGCAATCGGGGCGCTCACGGGCGCTGGTGGTTGAGCAGGTTCAGGTTCAGGTTCAGGTGCAGCCGCAGCATCGCTAACCAAGACTGTCGCGATCAAGGTGCCTTCAGACGCTTTATCGCCTTTCTTGATGAACACTTCTTGTACGGTGCCCGCTGCGCTGGACGGTAAGTCCATGCTGGCTTTGTCTGTTTCCAGAACGGCCAGCGTTTGTTCGGCAGCGATAACGTCGCCCGCTTTAATCAGCACATCGACCACATCGACTTCGGCAGTACCGACGTCAGGAACTTTAATTTCAATTAGAGCCATGTTAAGTATCCGTTAGATTAACCAAGGAGCAATTACGTCAGGGTTGATGCCGTATTTGGCAATGGCAACTTCCACTTTGGCCGCATCAAACTGGCCAAGGTCTGCCAGGCTTTTTAGGGCGGCGATTGTGACGTGGTAGCGGTCGACTTCAAAGAAGCGACGCAGGTTTTCCCGAGTGTCTGAGCGGCCAAAACCGTCGGTACCCAGAACGGTATATGGAGCTGTGACATAGGCACGGATTTGCTCTGCAAAGGCACGCGTGTAGTCGCTGGCTGCAATCACTGGACCTGTTGCGCTATCCAGACAGTTGGCAACGTGCGATTTTTTAGCTGCTTCGGTAGGATGCAGGCGATTCCAACGTTCAATTGTTTGTCCGTCTCGGGCCAGTTCGGTGAAGCTGGTGCAGCTCCAAAGATCAGATTCAACCCCCCAATCATTGCGCAATAATTCTGCGGCAAATTCCACTTCCCGGAATATTACGCCGGAGCCTAAGAGTTGTACGCGAGGGCCTTTCTTTTTAGCGCCTTGCCGATAACTGTACATGCCCTTGAGGATATCTTGTTCAGCACCTTTTGGCATGGCAGGGTGCTCATAGTTTTCGTTCATTACCGTTATGTAATAGAACACATCTTCTTGATCGACATACATACGACGTAAGCCATCTTGAATGATCACTGCCAATTCATACGCATAAGTCGGATCGTAAGAAATACAGTTAGGGACAGTCGCAGAAAATAAATGACTATGGCCGTCTTCATGTTGCAAGCCTTCGCCATTTAACGTAGTTCTACCTGCGGTACCGCCCATCAAGAAACCGCGGGTACGTTGGTCCGCCGCTGCCCAGATCAAGTCGCCGATACGTTGGAAACCAAACATGGAGTAGTAGATGAAGAACGGAATCATCGGCACATTGTGGGTGGAATAGGACGTACCTGCGGCAATCCAGTCACACAAACCACCAGCTTCATTGATGCCTTCTTGTAAGACTTGGCCGTGCTTGTCTTCTTTGTAAAACATCAACTGATCAGCATCTTGCGGGGTGTATAACTGACCGACTTGCGACCATATACCCAGCTGTCTGAACATGCCTTCCATACCAAAAGTTCGGGATTCATCCGGCACGATAGGTACGATGCGTTTGCCGATGTTTTTGTCTTTGGTCAGGATATTAAGCAAGCGCACGAACGCCATGGTAGTTGAGATTTCACGGCCTTCGCCGCTGGCTTCAAGCAGTGCTTTAAAATCATTTAAAACCGGGACATCCAGTGCATAAGACTTGGCTCTTCTGCTTGGCAAGTTGCCGCCCAGATTGCTACGGCGTTGTTGCATGTACGTCAGTTCTTTGGAACCTTCAGGGAAAGTCAGGTAAGGCAGACTGTACAATTCATCATCTTTAATCGGCAGTTCGTAACGGTCACGGAAGCGGCTTAATGATTCCGTGCTCATTTTTTTCTGTTGATGAGTAATGTTCTGGGCTTGTCCTGACTCGCCCATACCGTAACCTTTAATGGTTTTGGCTAAAATAACTGAAGGCTGACCTTGATGATTGACGGCAGAATGGAAGGCTGCAAAGACTTTAGTCGCATCATGGCCGCCACGGTTGAGTTCCCAAATATCGCGATCTGACCAGTCGGCAACCATCGCTTTGAGCTCAGGCGTATTGAAGAAATACTCACGGACATAAGCGCCATCTTTGGCTTTAAAGGTTTGGAAGTCGCCATCAACGCAATCCATCATGCGTTTGACCAGCAAGCCGTCTTTGTCTCTCGCCAGCAAAGCGTCCCAACGATGCCCCCAAATGACCTTGATGACATTCCAGCCGGCACCGCGGAAAGCACTTTCCAACTCCTGAATGATTTTGCCGTTGCCACGCACCGGGCCGTCAAGACGTTGTAAATTACAGTTGACGACGAAAATAAGATTATCCAGTTTTTCACGGCCCGCCATGCTAATCGCGCCGAGTGATTCCGGCTCATCCGTTTCACCGTCGCCAAGGAATGCCCAGACTTTTCGGCCGTCAGTAGTGGCAAAACCGCGATCTTGCAGATAGCGCATGAAACGGGCTTGATAAATTGCCATGATGGGGCCTAAGCCCATCGATACGGTAGGGAACTGCCAGTACTCCGGCATTAACCATGGATGAGGGTATGAGGATAAACCGTCGCCATCGACTTCTTGGCGGAAGCTGTCCATTTGCTGGTCGCTTAAACGACCGAGCAAGAATGAACGGGCATAGTCACCTGGGGCGGAATGACCTTGGACAAATAGCAAGTCGCCGTCATGAGAGTCTGAAGGCGCATGCCAAAAATGGTTAAAGCCGACATCATATAAAACAGCGGCAGAAGCAAAGCTGGCAATGTGCCCACCTACGTTGGTGTTTTTGTTGGCCCTTAACACCATCATCATTGCATTCCAACGCACATAAGCGCGGATTTTGTGCTCAATGGTGAAGTCGCCTGGAAACTGAGCTTGTTGGGCAACCGGGATAGTATTGATGTAAGCAGTGTTGGCGCTAAATGGAATGTCAAAGCCGGAGTGGCGTGTCACGGCAACCAATTGCTCTATCAGGAAATGCGCGCGTTCACTACCATCTTGTTCTAAAACGGCTTGTAGGGCTTCGATCCATTCCCTGGTTTCTGCCGGATCGATATCAGGCTGTCCGGTACTTTCTGAAATTAAACTATTGGTCATTGTTTGATCCTGTCGAGACGGGGTTGTATATCAAATAAGTGAAAACTGTGAATACGGGGCGAATTATTATTAGTATTGTATTCATCAAGTCGGGCATCGAGACCCGAAAACAGTGATGATGGGGAAAGATTAGGAACGTGCTGGTGGCATATAGTATAAACAAATCGTTTCAGCTAGGCATCCCCGATTTGGTAAGGCTTTGTTTTTGCATTTAGTTCGACATTAAATTCCTGCGCGCATCACAATGTCACTACTTTGGTGTTAATGGTTGACTTCATAATTTCAACAAATGAGAAATGACGTTAACTTTTGATTAAAATAGTGGCCAGTTAAAGACGGTGCAGCAGATGACAACAAAAAATCAGCAGGTTGAAAAGCCTGATCAACAAGACTACCAGCGGTTTTGTCCCAGATGCAATGCCAGTGATGTGCGTAGATCTTGGGCGCACTCCCATGATGATTTATTTCGAAAGCTTTTTTACAGAGCCTATCGTTGCCGCATTTGTCATTTTAGATTTTGGCAGGTTGCTCCTCTTAAAGTTGGCTTGTTTACTGTAGTGATTGGGCCGGCTTTTGTGTTGACCGTATTGTGGGCAGGAACGAGCGACAGGCCTATTTTGGAAACATCAGCAGAATCTCAGGCGGTTAGAGAAACCAAGACAGGTCCCGCTCAAGGTGATACTGAGGCAGAATTGCAAATGGGTATACGTTATTCATTGGGAGATGGCGTAGTAAAGAATCCCAAGGAAGCGGTCAATTGGTTCGAAAAGGCAGCCAGTCATGGCAGCGCGGAAGCGCAGTACCGTTATGGCTTGGCATTGCAGGATGGACATGGTGTTTTGCAGGATTACAAAGCCTCTTTGCACTGGATTGAACAAGCCGCCCAGCAGGGGCATGCCCGCGCACAATACAGTTTTGGCCAGATGTATCGGGCTGGAATTGGTGCTGAGGTCGACAAGGCGCGCGCCTATCTTTGGTTTAATCTGGCGGCGGCGCAGGGCGTCGGTGAAGCAGCCAGTGCCCGTGACAGCTTGGTTTGGCAATTGGAAACCGAGCAGATCAAAAGCCTTCAGGAAGAATCTCGACGTATTAGTCAAATGATTGCCGAAAAAGAGTCAGTAAATCAGCCATCAAGCATTAAGTAGACCTTTGCCTATTTACTATAAATAGCGCCCGTGACAGGATACAGCAAGGGACCTTGTCTGGTTTAGGCCCTGGAATTTTGTTCGAAACTGACACTTAATGTATTTATTTCAATGAAACTTAGAGCCTTAGTAATTGCCCTGACGATAGCTGTCGGCACCCTGTCAATAAATGCGCCGGCTGTTGATATCAACAAAATCGATTTGCCGGATATGGGCGACTCCACCGGAACGCTGATCAGTCCTCAGGAAGAAAAAGAGTTTGGCGAGTATTTTTTTCGCAGCCTGCATCGACAGGTGAATATCAATCAGGATGCTGAAGTTCAGCAATACATCCAGACGATAGGCGAAAAACTTGTCGAACACAGTGACAATCCCGCTTATCCCTTTCATTTTTTTGTGGTGTTGGAGAACGATATCAACGCGTTTGCCGGCCCCGGTGGCTATATCGGTGTTAATTCCGGACTGATTCTGACGACCGAGGCGGAAAGCGAACTGGCTTCGGTGATGTCACACGAAATCGCCCACGTTACCCAAAGGCATTTATATCGTGCCGCCGAGGCCCAAGGCCGATTATCTATCCCAACGATGGCGGCCACGCTTGCAGCCATATTGCTGGGCACACAGTCCCCGGCAATGGGCCAGGCGGCCATTATGGCCATTCAGGCGGGTAGTGTTCAGTTTCAAATAGATTTTACCCGTGAAAATGAACTTGAGGCGGATCGCGTGGGTATGCAGACGCTGGTTGGCTCGCAATTCGACCCGCGCAGCATGCCGACTTTTTTCGAACGACTCCAGCAATCCACACGTTATTCCGGCCAGAATGTGCCTGAGTTTTTAAGAACGCATCCCGTGACGGCCGCACGTATTTCCGACACACGCGGACGAGCTGAAAATTTTCCGTACAAACAATACCCGGATTCTTTTTCCTACCAGTTAATCCAGGCCAAATTACGCGTGATGACGGCAGTGGATATCAACGATGCCCTGAAATACTTTCAGGTGCGATTAACGCAAGGTACGACTGAGCAGCGTGCCGTAGCCCAATACGGATTAGGTTTGATTGCGCTCACTACACAAAAATTCAAAGAGGCTGAAAACATCTTTCAACAGTTAGCCAAAGATTATCCTAATCAGGAACATTATGTGGCAGCCCTGGCAAGAACCTCGCTGGAAGCAAGAGATTTCCAGGGGGCGCTAGCAAGATATAAAAAATTGAGTGAGCAATATCCTGCTAATGAAGCAATTAAGCTTGAATACATCAATGCCCTTTTGAAAGCCGGTAATCCTCAGCTCGCCAAAAAGAATGTGTCCTCTCTCGGGTATGGCACCCAACAATTACCTATATATTCTCAGTTGCTGGCGCAAATTTATGGTGATTTAGGGGTTCCAGCCGAATCGCATCGTTATCTTGCTGATTATTATTATGCCTTGGGCCAAACCCGGGATGCCATCATGCAGATCAGACTGGCGCAAAAATCCAAAGGTTTAAACATGCAGCTTTCCACCATTCTTAGTGAACGTTTAAAGTTCTTTTTGGATAGGCAGGAAGAGGAAATGCGCAGTCGATAAATTCGCTAGCAGATTAAAACTGAACGTCAACTTAACAAAACCGCAAGCGGTGCCGGGTAATTAAGGGTTTTATAACTTTCACTTTGCCTCAACCACTTGATATACATCAAAAATTATTTTACTTTCTGGCGGCTTTTGGATTTATGTTTTTTTTGATAGACATCAATAAAATTGCTGATATAGAATGCGCGCACTTTACGGAGTGGGCCTATTTCAGGCCGGGAGGAGGGAAAGCCCGCTGGGCTAATAACAATAATAAGATTAGGAAGTTGTTCTGCTTGAGTTTGTACAATAAGTACGTTCGAACAATAATAATAACGAACGCTCAAGGTGGCCCGCTAAATGCGGGCTTTTTATTGCCTGAAGAAAAATGCCAAGTGTTAACTTTGATCTTAAAACCCAAAGCGGCGAAAAATATCGCCACTTTGGGAGAGTCTTATTAAATGTGATTGTAGTGCAAACTACATAGTGAGCCTTATACCCAACCAGCCCGCTCTTGGCATGCCGGGTGAGACAAAGCGATCATTGCCGGTGCCGTAGTTTCCGGGTACGCCTGTTGCATCGCCATATACGCCAAATGAGTTGTAGTTATTATCAAAAATATTATCGAGCTTGCCAAACAACGCCACGTTCTTAGTGATTTTATATTCAGCCTTGGCATTGAAAACCCAGTAGCTGGATAGTTTTGGATTGTTGTTGGCTTCATCGCCTCGAAATACCTGGTCGCCACTGAATCTGCCATCAAACCCCAGCGACAGCTTCTGCCACAAATCAACGCCCACCGATGCTTTGAAGATATGCTCAGGAATGCCGGGAATTCTGTCACCAGGACTGACCGGAACGGCTTGCTCGGTATCTACAGGGTTTAAACTGTCGAAGCCATTCATAAAACGGGCATTTAAATAAGTGTAGTTGGTGGCAAAATGCCAATCATCAATGCTACTGAACAATTGTGGGTAATTGATCTGAGAACCGGCTTCGATGCCGTAACGGCGAGTTTTACCGACATTGTCAAAATAGCCCTGACTGATCAGACCGCTGGTTAGGTCGCGGCGGAAAATGATGTCGTTACTGTTAATGGTGTTGAAATAGCCCAGGTTCCATTTCAAATCACCTTTGCCCAATACTTTATTGAGGTCGCCTCTAAAGCCGCCTTCCCAGGTTTTGGCAACGACTTGTTGCAATGCCGGATCAGCAGTGAAGGAATTCGGTAATTTACAGGGCGCATTGGGATCGGCGCAGCTGAGTTCCATTGGCGAAGGCGCACGGGTAGATTCGCTGTAATTGCCGTAAACCGTCAGATTATCGACGATGTTATAGGCTAAGCCGGCTGACGGATTGAGTCGCTCAAAGGTATGCGAACCATTGAGTTCAGTGCCGTATTTGTCGATCAGATTCATGTGAATGTAGTTGTAACGACCGGCGACGGTGGCAGTTAAGTCATCGGTAATTGAGAAGCTGTCACTTAAGAATACGCCGACTGCAGAAGTGTTCGTAGTGAGTCTTACGCGAGGCTCATCGACCAATATGCCGCTGCCGATGGTGCCGCGGTTAGCGGTTAGAGACGCTAATTCTGTGTCCGAGCCAAAATGCACTTCCGAATAGTCATAGCTGGAGCCGACAGTCAGATTATTGGCGTGTTTGAATAAATCTTGTGCAAACACGGTTTGTAATGAACCGCCCCGTCCGCGCATATTGGTTTGGCTGGTGTTATTAGTTCCGCCTAAAACAGCATTGTTGGCGGCTATTTGATTACCGTTAATATCTTCAATGACTTGTTCATCTGCGCCTGGTTCTTCGCAGAGCAGTCCGGCCGCATTCTCGCAAGCACCGTAATCGCTGGTGTCGCCGTTAAAAGAACGCATTCGGTTTTGGCGAAAATAAGCATTGCCGCTAATTTCGATATCATCGGCCAGATCATAACTGCCTGCCAGCTCAGAGAAAAACATTCGATTGATGGTTTGATCGGGATGAGTGTAAACCGATTTTCTGCCTTCTTGCTTTAACATGTTGATCGGGGTTGCGCCGTTACCACGAAGATCATTGTCTGTGGCGCCAAGGCTTAAATCCAGCGAGCCCTTGTCTCCACGCCAGCTTAAGGTGCCGAACGCCCGCTCTGCCTTGGTAGGGGAGAAATTGCGCCAGCCTTCTTCTTCAAAATGATTCAAGTCCACGAAGTAGCCCCAGGTGCCATTGTTCCAGCCGCTGGTGAGTTCTTCTGAATGTCGATCCCAGGAGCCGCCATAAACTTCAATTTGATGGCCAGGTGCTGAAAAACCGGTTTTGGTTTTGACTGAGATGGCGCCGCCTAAACTGTTCAAGCCATAAACAGGATTGGAGCCACCATAGAGCGCCATCGAATCAATTGCACCTTCGGGAATTAAATCCCAGTTAACGGTATCGCCAAAGGGTTCGTTAAAACGCACGCCGTTCACATAAGTGGATAAACCTTGCGGCATACCTAATAAAGGTGAAGCAACAAAGCCGCGGTAATAAATGTCCGGTTGCAGTGGGTTGTTTTGTGCTTCATTGATACTCACGCTGCCCAGATAACGATTGATGTATTCGGACAGCGAGATACTTTGCGCGCTTTCGAGTTGTTTGGAAGAAACCGTTTGGATATTGCCCGGTAACTTATCTGCTTCAACACCACGCCCATCTAAAGGACTGACAGAAATGATATTCATCACGCCCAAATCAAGTGGTTCATCTTTGGCTATAGCAGTGTTAAACGCAGCCAAGCCGACGAGGCCAACCGTGGTGTACGCAACTTTTTTCATGGTGGGTTCCTTTTTTAAAAGCCCGCATGTTAACAAAACCGGACTTGCGCACTATAAATCGGCAAGTAAAAAGGAAAAAATCCCGCCAATTACATTTTGCATTTGCTTGCTGACAACAGATAAAAAACTTTCATTCACAAGTTATTGGCTGTGATATAGTCAGCTTAATGAGAATAATTCTTGATTGAGAATCTGATGGTTGATACCAAGGTTGAAACTATGACAACAAGTTTAAAAAATCTGGCCGTGGGTAATATCGGCAAAGTGATTGGCTTTGATCAATCCGGTAAGGCTTATCGTAAACGTCTGTTGGCGATGGGTTTAACTCCTGGTATTGAATTCAGCATTACCCGTTTTGCGCCGATGGGCGATCCGGTAGAGATCAAATTGCGCGGCTTCAGCCTAACTCTACGTAAGGACGAAGCCGCTGTTGTGCTGGTCGAGAAGCTGTCATGAAAAACGATTTTATTGTCGGTGTGGTCGGCAATCCTAATTGCGGCAAAACGACACTCTTTAACGTCTTAACCGGTTCCCGTCAGCATGTCGGCAACTGGCCCGGCGTGACAGTCGAAAAGAAGACCGGCGAATACAGCTTTGCCGGCCAACGCATTGAGCTGGTTGATTTACCTGGCACTTATTCCTTAGAAGCTGCCGATGACCAGGTGTCTCTTGACGAAAAAGTCGCGCGGGACTTTGTGGCTTCCCGTCAGGCCGATTTAGTTGTCAACATCATTGATGCGTCTAATATCGAACGCAATCTTTATTTAACGTCGCAACTGATAGAAATGCGGGTGCCCATGCTGTTGGTACTTAATATGATGGATGCGGTTAAACAGCGCGGGATTAAAATCGATGTGGACTTTTTGTCCGAGCAGCTCGGTTGTCCGGTAGTGCCCATTTCAGCCTCGAATGGCGATGGATTGGCAGCATTAAAAACAGCGATCAAACAAGCTGTCGTTAACAAGCCCATTCCTACGGTAGCCATCCCATATATCTCGGCATTGGAACAGGCTATTGAACAGCTGATTCCTTTATTAGCCGCCATTGCTCAGCAAGAGCCTTGCGACGATCGCTGGTTAGCCATGCGTTTATTGGAGGACGATACCTTGGCAAGGCAGATTGCTGGCCCTGAGTTGTTGCCCAAAGTAGCAGAACTGCAGCGCTGGGTTGAAGCTGAAACGGATGACGAAATCGATATCTTGGCCGCCGATGCCCGCTATGGATTTGTAAATCAACTGACTCAAGGCGCCGTCTGCAAACTCAACGAAGTCAGTCGCCATATTACCGAGAAGATCGACAGCATCGTGCTCAATCGCTTTTTGGGTATTCCGATATTTTTGCTGGTGATGTATGCGATGTTTATGTTCACCATCAACATCGGCAGTGCCTTTGTGGACTTTTTCGATCAGACGGTCGGCGCATTGCTCGTAGATGGCTTAAGTCAATTGTTAACCGGCTGGCATTGGCCGGAATGGCTGGTGGTGCTGATTACCCAGGGCATTGGTGGCGGCATTCAGGTTGTTGCGACGTTTATTCCCATTGTGGGCTTTTTGTTCATGTTCCTGTCGGCCTTGGAAGACTCCGGCTATATGGCGCGAGCAGCATTTGTGATGGATAGATTCATGCGCATGATCGGTCTGCCGGGCAAATCGTTTGTGCCAATGATTGTCGGTTTCGGTTGCAATGTGCCCGCCATCATGGCGACTCGGACATTGGAAAATCAGCGCGAACGCATCCTGACCAATCTGATGAATCCTTTTATGTCCTGTGGGGCACGATTGCCGGTTCATGCCTTATTTGCGTCCGCGTTCTTTCCGGTGGGTGGGCAAAACCTGGTCTTCGGGCTTTATCTATTAGG
>JABFRC010000158.1 GCA_013141375.1 Methylococcaceae bacterium
GTGTACACCGGACATTTTAACAAGGAGGCCAGGATAAACGGCCCTTGCGGAAACAGCGCCTCGCTGCCTAGAAAGCTAACACGGCTAACACGTGGGTTAGGGCTGACTGGCGTTCTATCTGCCGTAATAATCACCAATTCACCATTATCTATTTTGTCGCTCAACAGCAGAGAGGTGGCGACGCTTATGTCGGTCACCTGAATCAGGTTTAAGCCGCTGTTGGGGTTGATTTGCCTGAATAGCTGATTGATTTTTTGCGCGTGCTTGGTGTGTACCAAGACGTTAATACGAATGTCTTCTTCCAGCTGCGCAATGACTCGGCAGACTTCAAGATTTCCCAGATGTGAGCCTAATAGGAGTGCGCCTTGCCCGCTCTTGATTGCCGCCAGTAACTCGTCACGTCCTCGATATTCCACATTTGCCAGTGATAATGCACCAGACCAGGCCGCTAACTTATCGATGATGGCATTGGCAAAGCTGATGAAGTGGCGGTAACTGCTCCAGAGATTGCTGGTTAAATTCAACGTAGGCTCAAATTCGGCCAG
This sequence comes from Methylococcaceae bacterium, assembly GCA_013141375.1. Taxonomy (GTDB): domain Bacteria; phylum Pseudomonadota; class Gammaproteobacteria; order Methylococcales; family Methylomonadaceae; genus JABFRC01. The sequence continues at coordinate 546 of JABFRC010000158.1, forward strand.
GCGTTTGAGGTATGCCAAACTCGCCGATCTACCTGGTTTATTGAATAGCCAGTAATAACTTACGACTGGATATAAAAAAAATTGAAGCACGCCACGACCAAACAGCAGGTAAATGCGCAATAGAATACGCATGCCCCAGACCAGGCTTGATTCGCCTATCTCTGACCAATGCGTGGATTTTGTCATTGGCGCTGTCTCTTCAGTAATTGCGGGATACGACGAAGCATGCCGAAAAACAGTTTGGCGTGGGCCTTTGAGATCATCAGGTTGTCGCGCCACAGCTTAAAATGCGACACGCCATCGAGGGGATAATGCACGGCAACCGGGATATTGATGGCATCGACGCCTTGCCAGTACAAGCGCACCACGATGTCGATGTCAAAATCCATGCGCTCGGCTATTTGCGTGGAACGCATCAACACGCCAACTGCCGCCAGCGGATATAAACGAAAGCCGCACATGCCGTCGGCAATTGCCCGCGATAAGGTGTTTATGCTGATCCAAAAATTTGTCACCCGCCGTCCGTATAAGCGGCTTTTAGGTGCCGAAGGATCAAATAGAGGTTGGCCTAGAATCATTACGTTTGGATGTTGGACGCTTGCAGCAAGGAATGACGGGATGGCGTTAAGGTCATGCTGGCCATCGGCATCGATCTGGATGGCGTGACTGAAACCCAATGATAATGCGGCCTTAAACCCGTCTAGCACGGCAGCGCCCTTGCCGCCATTTTCAGGGCGACTGATTAAGGTAATCCATTCAGTTTCCTGTTTTGCGCAATCGGCCAGCACGTTGGTGCATTGTGCGGAGCTGCCATCATTAATCAACAAGGTTGGAATCCCGAAATTCTTTAAGTTAGTAAGCACTTGGGGAATTGCGGCTTCGTGGTTGTAAACGGGGATAATGATGCAGGTTTTCACTGGCAGCCTCCATAAACCATCCGCCCTGAGCTGTGCGCATGTTGCTCTGAACTGAAATTAAAAATCAGTTTCTTCGCTTCTGCTTGCCAATTGAGCGACAGTTTTAGCTCATCGCCCGGCCGAATGACTTGTATGAATTTAACGAATTCCATATGCGAAAACGGATGATCAAGGGTAAAGAACAATTTGCCGAAATGTTCTACCCAAGCCAGTTGCACCACGCCGGGTAAAATCGGGTAGCTGGCAAAATGATCGGGAAAATACACCAAGTCTTCGGGCACTTTAAGATTTAGCTGGACGTTATCGGCAGCTATTTCAAAGCTGAGCACTTGGGGCAATTTTCGGCTGTCAAAGTCTAGCAAGCGGGTTAATAACAATTGATCAATTTTGCCTTGAGACGTTAACGGCAGAGTGTTGACGAATAGCCATTTTCTGGGCAACACCACGGACTCAAACCAGGACTCAAGGTCTTTGCGAAGTTGCCGGATTGTCTGGTTTCTGCCTTGGCTAGCCAGGTAATGTAAACCCGAGGCATTGAGTACCAAGGCCACTGCAACGACATCCCTGCTTTTACTTATTACCAACGCATGGGATTCATCATTCCACGGCGACGCGGTCAAGCGTTGTTCCAGTTCGGCCAAAGACAGACGTTTTTCTTCAATTTTGACGATGCGGTCCGAGCGTCCATGCAGCATAAAGCGGCCATCTTCTAATAGGGCAATTTGATCGTCTAATTGCAAGCGGGTGTTGTCCGCTAAATAGGGGGAGTTTAATTGCCAGCCATTATCTACCGCGCTTAATGTCATGCCTGTAAACAATGTCCATGCCTGTTCCTGCTGTCGCCAGGCAATCCCGCCAGTCTCGGAACTGCCATAGATTTCAATTACCGACTGCCCGCCGGCATTAACAATTTGTTGGGAAGAGTGTTGCGGCAGCGCCCCACCGGAACTGAAAATGGCTTTTAAGCCCGCAATCTCATTCCAGGGTGAATTTTGATCCAGGCGCTTGAGATGGGCAGGGCTGGCAATCCAATAGGCAGGTGCTGATCTGGCCGCATGGGTCAGTGTTTCCGGATTGATAAAAACCTCACTGTGAAAACATCGCCCGGCAGATAAGGGCCATAGCACCCGAAACAATAGGCCGTAAATATGCTGATGACTGACCGTTGCCAAGGCTTGTGCATCGTCAAGCCGTTTGCCCCAGTATTCTTCGAGCATGGCGACTTCAAGTTGAAACTGGTTTAGGCATTTGGTGATCGGTTTGGCCTGACCCGTTGAGCCGGAAGTAAAAATGACCAGCTGATGCGTAAAAGGATTTAATGGCGTCAGATTGAGTGAAGATTTATCAGTTGCCTCCAGGCAATAATCATCAAGTTGAGCGGCATTCCAATCGCCTAGCAATTGGCAGTCTTGTGTTAGTTGTTGGGTCGTGCCGGGGCGATTGTTGCCGGGTATCCAGATTTCTTTACCGGCATGTAACAAGGCAAACAACAACACGGCGAAAGGATAAGCATCTTCGGTATATAAGGCATAGCGCTGGGCGGGCTCGGCTTGCAGTTTGTTAACCCAGCAGTTAACTGAGGCGGTAAATTGCGCCCCGGAATAAATCTGCCCGGCATGTATGGCAATGGCATTGTTCGCAGGTTTTGGGTCGACTAAACAATGCGACAGAGGCACCAGCTTATCGAACATGCTTCTGTGTTCTCATCCTGATTAGATATTCGCCGCCAAACAAAATGCCCATTAACAGATAGGCAATCAAGCCGTTATATAAGCTCCAGATCTCCAGACTGGCCCAAAGTGCTGTTACCAATGCAATAGTGCCGTTGAAGACAAAGAAACCGCACCAAACCTGGGTAACCCGCCGCGTGTACATAACACCTTCGGGAGGTAAGTTGGGATGTTGTAGACGCGCGATACGTTCTATTACTGTAGGCGGCGAGAATAAGCTCCAGCCGAAAATCAACAACATCAAGGCATTAACTAAAACCGGATAAAGCCTCAAGGCTGCCAGTTCGTTGCTCCAAATGACGAATAAGGCATAGCCGATTGCGGCTATCCATAACGGAGTGCTCCAGTGCTTTTTGACAACGCTGGCCGCTAGTCTGACCAGCAACAATGCCACCAACAAGCAGGCTAATTTCCAAGGTTCAAAATAGCTGCTGCCGAAATAAACGGCCAAAGGATATAACAGTGTCGTCAAGCCAATCACACTGTTAAGAAATAAGCCCATGTTTAGTTATCGAGCATGCTGTAGACGGCTTCGACCACATCGCCGATGGTGCGGGCGGATTTAAAATCTTCAGCCTTGACTGTTTTACCGGTCAGCTCTTTCAGTTTAACGATCATATCAACCGCATCAATGCTGTCGAAATCAAGATCTTCGTATAATCTGGCTTCAAGAGTGATGGCTTGTTCGTCCATTTCAAACATCTCGACCATAATATCTTTAATGGCCGCTAAAATTTCTTCGCGTGTTTTCATGGCCTACCTCAGCTGCGCTCGGCTTGAATATATTCTGCCAATGTTGAAACCGAAGAAAAAATCTTCACGACGTCTGCTTTTTCGGCATCAATCTTTACATTGTATTTTTTGCGGATCGCCAGACCCAATTCCAACGCATCAATCGAATCCAGTCCCAAGCCGTCATTAAATAATGGGGCATGACTATCAATATCAGCTACGCTGATGTCTTCAAGGTCCAGGGCATCAATGATGAGCTGTTTTAATTCATTTTCCATGGTGCTGATATAGCTCCCGCTGTTGAGTAAAGTAATCTTGCAAATGTTGATTAAAGTGGCGCACCGCCAGCGATTTCTGGTTGGCAGCGAAGTTTTCCAGTACAAAGTCCTCGCCAACATGCATTGCCAAATGAAAACGGCAATGAGGTATTTGATACCATCGCTCCGCTTTGGTTAAGGTGCTGGGATAACAAGTTATCGTGACCGGCGTGACTATCGCATTCGCCTGCAAGGCAATGGCGGCGGCACCCCGCTGAAAATGATACGGTTTGCCGGGTATTGAACGCGTGCCTTCAGGAAAGATAATCATGCATCCCCCTGACTGAAGCCAGGCAACACATTCCGTAATCATGTGCTCCGGATCGCCATTGCTGATATAGCCGGCACTCAGAATGGGTCCGCGCATGAACGGATTATGCCACAGCCTGGCTTTGACAATACAGCAGGCCAGTTGGATTCTGCTGATCAGGAACACAATATCAATTAAAGTGGGATGGTTGGCGACAATCAGCTGGCCAGGGCGATTCAGTTTTTCCAATCCGTTGATTTCGTAGGTCATGATGCCGAGTCGGTGCATCAAGCCAATAAAGATATAAAAGCTGACATGAACGACTTTTTGCCCTCGACTGATTTTTTGTGCGCGTGAGCCGGGCAGCAATGACAAGATTGGAAATACCAATATCCATAATAAAAAGCCGCCGAGGCCGAAGCTAAAAAAGCTTAAGGCGGTGGCGAAAAGGCGCCGGCAATAGTTTATTGTTTGTGCCATATCCAGCTTTGCCTATGGTTGCCCAATTGTAAGGTGGTATTTTCGCTGGTCAGAAACTCTAAAAAGGCAAATATTTGCAAGGCATGTTCTCCGCTGTCATGGCGATGCTCTGGTGAGCGCTGGAGTTGTAGTGGCAAACCTTGGCCCGATAAAGCAATTTTAATTGCCAGAGCGCAGCTGGTAGGCGCTTTAAGGCCAATGGACAGCGAAGGATAAAAGTCCGACAGCGGTTCATCGTATAAAACGATTAACACGTCGTCCGTATTATTTCGCCGCTCATGTAAAATTCCCAGTGCTTCAAGAAATACCATCGAAATGCCGTCCTGGCCAGGTGCAAGTACGGTGATTTCTTGATGATTGTTATGGGCAATTGAGAATAAGCCTGAAATGGCATTATGTACTGAGAGACTGAAAGCTGTGGGTGAAATCTCTTCGCCGCGCTGCATGGCTTTGAGCATTTCCAGGGACTTGTTGACTTCGCCATGCGCAGAGCTTAAGACAATCGGGGTTGCGACATTTCCAATGCAGAGGTCTGTCGCATTAAACACGGCTCTGGCCAATGGGCTTAATCTGCGTTGCAGCGCTTTGGGTACATGGGCCGGTAAGCCGGCTTTTTCAGTTTGCATGTCCTGCTGATTTTGGCGATGTCCCTGATTATTAAAACCAGGCGCCCATGCACTCCATGTGCGGATTACAAAATCAAATTTTTTCGACATTAGCATTAATTGACATTATCTACAGATATCCGCTTGACGGATAATAAAAACCTTATACAATACGCGCTCTCAAAACGGAGTGGTAGTTCAGTTGGTTAGAATACCGGCCTGTCACGCCGGTGGTCGCGGGTTCGAGTCCCGTCCACTCCGCCATAAAATTTCGAGACATAAAAAAACCAGCCTTTGCTGGTTTTTTTATGTCTGAAACAACGACCTCAGCAGCTGTGTTACTTAGTGTCATTGAAAAAACGTATCTTCGTCTTCTGTCAGATTCAATGGCTCGCCGGGAATGACCTTTTCTTCCATTGCCCACTCTCCCAAATCAATCAGTTTGCAGCGCTCGCTACAAAAAGGTTTAAATTCCTGTTCTGGACTCCACAGCACAGGTCGTTTACAGGTAGGGCATTTAACTTGCAGCGTAGACATCAGAACAAACAGCAGGTGAGCGTAAAAGGAATGTCATCAGGGCTTTGCGAGGGCCTTTTATCTTCCGTCGATGGGGACATAAACCGGATGCTGCAACGGTGTTTGCCGCCGCTAATTTCTGCGAAACATGCATACGTATTGTCCACCGTGACTTTAATCAACTGGTAGGGCTGGCTTCTATCCAGCGTAAACTGAAAAAAACCGGCAACAGCCACTTCTTCGCTGGGCGAATCACTATTACGTATAAAGTTGAGAATCAGGTCAATCGCATTTCTTACATCGGTAAAGGGTTCGCTCCAACGTTCCAAATCTTTGAGGCGAGTGGCTTCGTCCTGTTCCAGCCAATAATGGTATTCCGGCAAATCAAAAGAACAAGTGCCGCCGGGAATGGAGCTGCGCTGAGTAATGCTCTGAAATAAATCGCTTTCCATGACATGGATGCCGATTTTGCCATTAGCGGCATACAACTTTTGGCTGGTTTCAGTGATTTGCTCTAGCAAGCTAAGGACTTTTTGGGTGTTTACACCTTGATTATTGGCGATTTTGTTAAGTACTTTGGCATGTCGATCTAGTTCTTTTAACACTTCTGATTTCAGGTCATTTCGCCTGAAAATCGACATGATATCGAGTAATGTGCTGATGGCCGCCCGTTTATCAGGGACTGTCGGGCCAATTAAAAACTGATTAAATTGTTGAAAAAGTTGCTCTAGCCGTATGAAAACCCGAATACGCTCGTTGAGTGGAAATTCATAGGTGGTTGTGTTGTTCACAGACTCGATTATCCCGGCATGCACTTAAAGAAAGGTAAGAATTGTGCAGTTTTTTAAGCCTTTCCGCAAGCCCATCTTCGGCGGCGCAGTTATCGATTATGTCATTGGCATGCGCTATTCTGAACGATCTGGACACTTGGTTGGCGATGATGGCCTCTACCATTTGAACGCTTAAACCATCTCGCCGACAAACGCGTTCAATTTGCATGCCCTCCGGGCAGTCGATTACCAAAATGCGGTCGACAAAATCGGTCATTTCTGTTTCAAACAACAGTGGAATGGCAAGAATGCAATAGGGGGCGATGAGGCTTTCAAGTTGGTTCGTGATGGTTTGATAAACCAGCGGATGCATGATCGCATCAAGGGTGTATTTTTTTTCAGCATCGAAAAAGACGATGTCACGGAGTGCTTTTCGGTTTAATGAGCCATCCGGGTTAATGACGATACTGCCAAAGGCTACTTCTATTTGAGCAAGTGCAGGTTGACCGATAGCGACTAAGGCATGAGCGATTTGATCGGCATCGATAACGGGAACGGATAAGGATTCAAAAATCTTGGCAACCGTACTTTTGCCACAGCCTATGCCGCCCGTTAGGCCAATCTTTAGCATGGCTCAAAGGCCTGAAAATTCCAGATAGAATTTGTTAATGGGGTCACCCCATAACAACGCAATCCAGCCGGCTGCCGCAAGATAAGGACCAAAAGGGATGGGAGAATTATGATCGCGCTTAACAAGAATCATCATGCTAATGCCGACAACAGCGCCTACCAAAGACGACAAGATGATGATCATCGGCAAGATTTGCCAGCCAAGCCAGGCGCCAAAGACTGCCAGCAATTTAAAATCGCCATAACCCATGCCTTCTTTGCCGGTCACCAGCTTAAACAGCTGGTATACGCTCCATAAAATCATGTAACCCGCAATGGCGCCAATAATGCTTGTGTTGGCATCGGTAAATACATTAAACAGACTGAGCAATAGCCCAAGCCACAGCAGAGGCAAGGTAATCGAGTCGGGTAGCAGCTGACTATCGATATCGATAAAACTTAGCGCAATTAAAGCCCAGGTTAACAACAACGCAAAACCGGCTTGAGGTGTATAAGAAAAATGCCAGGCGACAATCACTGAAGTAAGCGCCGTAAAAATTTCGATGATGGGATAGCGTATCGAGATAGGGTTTTTACAGTTGGCACAGGCACCTTTCAATAGCAGAAAGCTGATGACCGGAATATTTTGCCAAGGTTTAATCGGGGTTTCGCACTTGGGGCAACGAGACAAGGGCACTGATAGATTAAAGGGTTCTGCATTTTCGAGATCCGGCGGCAATTGCAAGTATTCCAAACATTCCTTTCGCCAGTTACGCTGCATCATTACAGGCATTCGATAAATGACCACATTTAAAAAACTGCCGACCAGAAGTCCGACCACACCGATCAAACCGGCAAACGCCACAGGATTGTTTAATAAAATATTGAGCTGTTCGATCATAAAGATTTCTAAAGTTGCGCCCCTATAGACTGGGGCGCATGAATAGGGGAGGAGAAAAAAGGGGGAAATTAACCGACTGCCGCACCCATTTTGAATATCGGCAGATACATCGCGACAATCAATCCGCCTACCAGAATGCCCAAGATAACCATGATAATCGGCTCCATTAAGCTACTTAAATTGTCGACCAGATTGTCGACTTCTTCTTCGTAAAAGTCGGCAACTTTGGCTAGCATCGCATCCATAGAGCCTGATTCTTCACCAATAGCCACCATTTGTTGCACCATGTGTGGAAATAACTTGCCTTGGCTCATTGCAAACTGTAAGCGCTGACCAGTAGCGACATCGTCACGCATCCTTAAAACAGCTTCTGCGAAAATAATGTTCCCACACGCCCCGGCAACCGATTCCAAGGCATCAACTAAAGGCACGCCTGCAGCCGACATGGTAGACAAGGTTCTGGCAAACCGGGCAATGGCAGATTTGGTTAATATAAGTCCAACTACCGGCAATTTGAGCAGGGCCTTATCGAGAAAGTGATTAAAAGGTCGTGAGCGTTTTTTGAAATAACCAAATGTGTAAACAATACCCACAACGATACCGATGACTATCCACCACCATTCCTGCATCCAGGCGGACATATTGATCACCATTCGGGTGAAGGCTGGCAAATCGGCACCAAAACTTTTGAATAAATCTTCAAAGACCGGCACTACGAAAATCAGCAATATCGTGGTCACCACGAACGCCACCACGACCACCGCAATGGGGTATGTCAGCGCCTTTTTGATTTTCTTCTTCATGGACTCGGTCTTTTCCTTATAGGTCGCGATCTTGTCCAATAGGGTTTCCAATACCCCTGCGTGCTCACCTGCCTCAACCAGGTTACAAAATAATTCATCAAAATACAGTGGCCGCTTACCCAGTGCCTCAGCTAAGGTATCACCGCCTTCAATGTCAGCTTTAATACTTAAGAGCAAATCGCGCATGCTCGGATTTTCATGGCCCTTGCCGACGATGTCGAATGATTGCACTAGAGGAACACCAGCTGAGAGCATGGTCGCCAACTGCCGAGAGAAAATGGCAATATCGCCGGGAGTGATGGATTGAACTCTGGGTTTAAACAGTGGTGTGGATTTTTTTTTGAATTTGGTCACCCGATAGCCTTGTCGCCTAAGCTCGGTTTTAGCGATAACCTCGCTTTTAGCAGAAATTTCTCCACCGACTTTTTTTCTGTTCTTGTCTACGCCTTCCCAGACAAAATCCAATTGATTAGCTTGCTCTGACATTTTTATTCCTTGGTGATACGGTCAATTTCTTCCAGGCTGGTAATGCCCATGCGAACTTTGTTCAAACCGGAAGCGCGTAAATCATTGATGCCTTCAGAGGCGGCCTGTTGTGCTAACTGCATAGTGTTGCCGCCTTCAAGTATCAGGGCGCGCATTTTTTCGCTTAAAGTCATTACCTGATAAATACCGACACGGCCTTTGTAGCCATTGGTGCAATGCTCACACCCTGGTCCGGCTTTATATATTTTAAGCTTAGCTATTTCTTCTTCTTTGAACCCTGTTGATGTTAAAGCGATAGGTGGGTAATCAGCAGGCACTTTGCAGTATTCACAAAGGCGTCGAGCCAGTCGTTGCGCCATAATCAAATTGACAGCAGAGACAATATTGAATGCTGGAACGCCCATTTGCATCAAGCGATTCAGGGTTTGAGGCGCATCATTGGTGTGCAAAGTGGAAAGCACTAAGTGACCGGTTTGCGCGGCTTTTACTGCAATTTCGGCCGTTTCCAAATCCCGAATCTCACCGACCATGATAATGTCAGGATCTTGTCGTAAAAATGCCCTTAAAGCAGTCGCAAAGGTCAGGCCCGCCTTGGGGTTCATGTTGACCTGATTAATACCTTCAACGGTAATCTCCACCGGATCTTCCGCGGTAGAAATGTTGCGTTCAACGCTATTTAATAAATTCAGACCGGTATATAAGGTTACGGTTTTTCCGCTACCGGTAGGCCCAGTTACCAGCACTAGGCCATAAGGCTTGTTGATGGCATGTAAAAAAAGCTCTTGCTGTTCCGGCTCAAAGCCCAATTTTTCAATACCAATTTGTGCGCTGGTGGGGTCGAGAATCCGCAACACCACTTTTTCACCAAACAGCGTCGGACAAGTGTTGACCCGGAAATCAATCGCCCGGTTTTTGGATAAGGTCATTTTAATCCGGCCATCCTGAGGCACGCGCCGCTCAGCAATATCCATTTTCGACATGACCTTGATTCTGGAGATTATCCGGGTCGCGATACTGGCAGGTGGGCTGGCGATCTGGTGCAATATGCCATCGGCCCGATAACGAATCCGAAAGTTTTTTTCATAGGGCTCCATGTGAATATCGGAAACGCCTTGTTTGATCGAATCCAGCAGGATTTTGTTTACGAATCTAACGATAGGGGCATCATCAACATCAGAACTGGTGTCTGATTTATTGCTGTCTTCATCGCCACCGCTGATTTCCAGGTTGTCCAGGTCAGCATCCAGCATGTCGGCCATCGATGTGTCTGCGGCCTCCAACGCTTTCTCAATAGCCTTAGTGAGCTTGTCTTCCTCAACCAGAATGGCTTCAGGGTTGAGTCGGCTTTGAAACTTGACGTCATCCAGTGCCTGAAAATTGGTCGGATCTGATATCGCTAAAAACAATGTTTTGCCACGAATAAACAATGGCAAGGCATGGTGCTTACGAATTAGGTTTTCGGTAACTTTATTGATGGGCAGATTTCGACAATCAATGGCATTCAGATCCATAAATGGGATGCCGAATTCCAGAGATGCCCGTGAGGCAATAGTGGCGCTATCGATGAGTTTTTTATCAACCAGATAACTTATTAATGAAACCTTATTTTTTTGCGCTTCCTGGGTGCATCGTTGCGCATCAGCTTCAGTCAGCAGTCCATTTTGAATAAAGCATCGGGTTAGACCATTAAATTGTATGTCGGTAGGTACTGTTGCCATGGGGTGCAATTGCCAAAATCTTATGCGTTGAAAAACTATAGACGACCCGCCGGATTTGTCCACCTGGCGCCAATAGGTCAGACAGTTCTCGTTTTAACTTCCTGTAAGCGTACAACTGAATGATCAACAATACCAAGTATTGTTGATCATCTTGCCTTACAGCGAGCGAATCTTCTCTTGTTGCTGTTCAAGATTTTTCAGTGAAGAGAGCAACTCTGTCAATTTGGCACGCTCTTTATCAATGACTTCCGGTGGTGCTTTATCGACAAAACTAGGATTATTGAGTTTTGATTCAATTCTCGGCAAATCGTTGGTGATTTTTTGTATTTCCTTTGCCAGTCTTGCCAGCTCGGCTTCCTTGTCAATTAACCCGGCCATGGGTATTAGAA
>JABFRC010000217.1 GCA_013141375.1 Methylococcaceae bacterium
CAATTCAAAACCATGTGAGGCCTGCAGTACATCGCGCATTTTGTCAGAATCATATTCATTCATCTGACAGCCATTGGTTTGAATATATAGTTTTGGTGCCATGTTTCTCCTAAAAATGCATTCAAAAATGCTGGAAGCTTGTTTTACTGGAAAGGCGCTGCTGTATTCAAGAAATTGCAACAATAAACCAGAAAAAACAATAATCGTTCATTTTTGATTCATTATAACCTGAACACGGCAAGAGCAAGAAATCTGCAGCAACTCAGGTTCAAATTTAGATAGTTCGTGCAGAAGACGTGAAGCTGGGGAATGCGACCAAAAAAAGGCGTCCCTCTGGCCGCCTTAATTGGAGTAGGACGTGTTAGCTTTTAACTTCTTCGTATTGCTGACGATAATTATGCCCATAGAAAATCTCGGTAACTTCTTTACGAAGTTTCTTTTCTATTTCAGCTTTCTGCTCATCCGTCAGGTTACTTTCTTTTTCGAAGAGATAGTTTTCCAACTCGGTTTCTTTCAACATCATTTTGGTGTGAAAGATATTTTCCTGATACACATTCACATCAATCATTTGATAACTATCTTGGGTATCCAAAGCGATATAGTCTTGAATAGAAGTGATTTTATGGTCGATATAATGCTTTTTACCGGAAATATCACGAGTAAAGCCGCGTACTCTGTAATCCATAGTCACCACGTCAGACTCGAAGCTGTGAATTAGATAATTTAAGGCTTTTAACGGTGAAATTCGACCACAGGTTGACACATCAATGTCAGCTCTAAATGTGCTGATGCCATTATCTGGATGACTTTCAGGATAGGTATGCACAGTGATATGGCTTTTATCAAGATGCGCAAGCACTGTTTCAGGCAATGGACCTGGCGATTGACTATTCATGCTTGGTGGCGGGAGATCATGACCTTCCGAAATCAACATTGTTACGCTGGCACCTTGGGGCTCATAATCTTGATGGGCAATATTGAGGATTTTAGCCCCAATAATTTCCGCAACATCTTTAAGAATCTGTGTGAGCTTATCTGCGTTATACGCTTCATCAATGTATTCAATATAAGCGTTTTGCTGTTCAGCTGGCGCATAACAAATATCATAGATATTGAAACTGAGTGACTTTGTTAAATTATTAAAGCCGTGTAGTTGCAATTTATTAGTCAAAACCTTAAACCTCGATTACTTCAAAATCGTGAGTGATATCCACCCCTGACTTGGACAACATAATGGAAGCAGAGCAATACTTTTCTGCCGACAATTTAACCGCACGCTCTACAGCCTCCGGCTTTAAACCACGCCCACTTACAATAAAATGCAAGTGGATTTTACTGAATACACTAGGCACAGCGTCTACACGCTCCGCAGATATTTCAGCTACACATTTTACAATGTCATGCCTGCCTTTTTGTAAAATATGCACAACGTCAAATGATGAGCAACCGCCGACGCCGAGCAGCAGCATTTCCATAGGCCTCATACCTATATTTCTGCCACCATGATCTGCAGGACCGTCCATCACTACAGCGTGACCGCTGCCTGTTTCACCAAGAAACATAACGCCATCGACCCATTTAACTGTTGCTTGCATTATTTTTTCCGGTTGTAAAATGCGGCATAGGGTAGCATATTAATAAGCATTGAAAGAGTGGCCCGCTTGTTTTTTTAACTATAATGCACAAGCTATCCATTACACTGTCTCTACAACACCCCAATTAAGAATAAATCCTATGATTCGTAATTTGCAAAAACATCCCTATAAAGAAGCGTTAGAGAACTTCCTGACGTTCTGTCATAAAAAAGCATACCCATCTAAGGTTACAATTATTCGCGCGGGCGATACCGGTGACAGCCTTTATTTTATTATTGACGGCTCTGTCACTATTTACGCCGAAGATGTCGGCGGACAACATGAGCTGGTACTTGCTTACTTAAACCGAAATGACTTTATCGCAGAAATTGGTGTTTTCAAAGGTGCAGAAACGCGTAAAGTCAGCGTTAAAACCCGCGAACAATGCCAGCTAGCACAAATCAGCTATGAACGTTTTCGCCAGTTGTTGAAAAAGGAATTATTGCCTTGGGCACCCGACTTGTTATTTATGTTGGGTGAGCAAATGGCGTCTCGACTATTACTTACCAGCCGCAACTTATGTGACTTAGCCTTCATGGATGTGGAAGGCCGAATAGCCAGAACCTTGCTTGACTTATGTAAACAACCCGACGCCATGACACATCCTGACGGCATGCAATTACACATTTCACGACAAGAAATCGGCCGAATTGTAGGCTGCTCAAGAGAAATGGCCGGTCGGGTATTAAAAGAGTTGGAAGACAAAGGCTTGATTACTGCACATGGAAAAACCATTGTCGTTTTCGGCCAATATTGCTACATGCCTAGTAGCAAACGCTAACCCGAAAACTGATCTAGTGGTCTTTGACTTCGACCACTAGATCCAAATCAACACCCTTTCATTGGCCTACGACAGCCCCCCCCTCACCTCGCCGATCACTAACCGCTGTCAACACATGCGTGTTCTTTTGTAATTGCACCCCTTGCATATCGCCGTAACGATAACGAGCTTGTTTCAGCTTGTAGCCAATAGCCGATAACTTGGCAATTTCATCAGGAGATATCGCACCGTCCTCATATTCCAATACATCGGGCATAAACTGATGATGATAACGCGGCAGATTAACCCAAGACTCCGGCCCGCGACCCTCAGCAAAATCCAGCACAGCGAGCAACACCATCGACATAATCCGGCTCCCGCCAGGCGTTCCTAACACGGCAACACGCTGTCCATCTTCAACAAACGTGGGCGTCATGTTAGACAACATGCGCTTGCCCGGTGCAATCGTGTTTGCAATTCCACCAACCAGACCATAACCATTCGCCGCACCAGCCAGACTGGCAAAATCGTCCATTTGATCATTCAATAGTACGCCCGTATCTCCGGCCACCAATCCGGCTCCAAATGGGAAATTAATGCTAAGAGTTGAAGCCACTCTATTGCCTAGCTCATCGATAATCGAAAAGTGGGTGGTATGCGTTCCGACTGACTGCTCAGAAACATCGCCAGCTAAAAATGAACTTGGGAGCGCTTTATCCAAGCGAATACTACTACGCAGACCAGCAGCGTAATCCTGACTTATTAAGCGCTGGACCGGCACATCAATAAACTCTGGATCACCCAAATATAACACTCGGTCGTGATAAGCCCGTTGTAGCGCCGCTGTGACCAGATGTTTGCGAGTCGCCGAATCGAGACTTTGCAAGGGATAAGCCGATAACACATTTAACGCTTCAATTAAGGTAATTCCCCCAGCGGAAGAAGGTCCTGCACTGGTAATTTTGATGCCGTGATATTCACCTCTTACCGGCTCTCGCTCGATAATCTGATAAGCGTCAAGATCTTTTTGACTCCAAATACCGCCGGCGTTTTTGACTGCAGTGACTAATGCCTCTGCTACTTCACCGTCATAAAACCCATCCCGGCCGGATGTAGCAATTTTTTGCAAGGTGTTGGCTAAATCCGGCTGTTTCAGTATCGAATATGGCTCGGGAATTTCACCGCTTACCAAAAATATCCCCGCCGTTTTCGGATCTTCTTTTAACAACTCTGCGCGGAATTTAAGCAACTTGCGATGTATTTCACCGATGGCATAACCGTTTTTAGCCAATTGAATTGCCGGCGCCAATGTCTCTTGTAAAGATAATCGACCGTATTTTTCCGACAAATGCACCAAGCCGGCCGGCAAGCCCGGAATTGCTGCTGCCAGCGCGCCATCCAGCGGTTTTTTCGGATCCAACTTGCCAGCTTTATCCAGAAACATGTCTTTATGAGCGGCTAATGGAGCCTTTTCACGCGCATCGATCATCGTTTCAAAACCGTCGCCAGATCGATGTAACAGCCAATAACCGCCACCTCCCAAACTTGCTCCAGACGGCTCCACGACAGTCAGTGCAGCACTCACCGCCACGGCGGCATCAAAGACATTGCCGCCTTTGGCTAAAATCTCAAAGCCGGCTGCAGTGGCCAAGGGATTTGCAGACGCGATTGCAACCTTACCTTCAGCAAACGCCGGAGATTGCCAAGTAATTAGCAGCCATGCAACTACGGCAATTGATTTTTTAAACATACTGTCCTCAGATGATTTTTTGGAGTGTTTTATTAGACCATAGAGATCTATCAGCTTGCAGAAGATAGCAATAAAGGCAAACAATCGCCTGCAGTTACTTATTGCATAGATCAAGAATGCTGTGTTATATCAGAGTGCCTCGTCTAAGATTTCAACGCATTCGAGGTCGGCCGAATAACAATAATTTCCAAGCAAGAATCAAGGGGATAAGACTATGAAAACACAAACCATTGCCGCCTTTATCGGCGCACTAGCACTGACTTTAAGCGCTCAAACCTACGCGTCCGATCACCATACCGCATTAGCCTTGCAACATGCCGCCTCTGCATCTGCTCATGGACAGGATGGTCATGCCGACCAAGCCCTCAAACATGCTGAAGAAGCCTTAAAACACGCCGAAGCAGCAGAAAAAGATCATGCCGAAGCCCACGCACATACTTCGGCCGCCGTTAAACATTTAAAAGAAGCGGTTGACCATGCCAAACAAGGCCATGCCGATGTCGCCGCCAATCACACTGAAGAAGCCAGCGCGCATTTGCGTCAATCTATCGAACAATAAGCAAGCCCCCTATTAAAATGCGGGTGCAGTGTTAACATTGCACCCGCATTTTTTTACCCTGCCAAACAGCTAAAAGTCGTTAACTTCAACTCAAAATAAATCCATGTTAGACAAAAATCTCTCCCTGGGCTTTATCGGCATAGGCTTAATGGGCAAACCAATGACGCTGCGTCTGCTAGCGACCGGTTATTCCGTGAATGTGTGGAATCGTAGCCCGGAAAAACTAGCTGAAGTCGTTGCCGCCGGTGCTTTTGCCCATAATGCCATTGCCGATGTGGTAAAACATTCGGATGTCGTCCTGTTATGCCTTGCCGATACATCCGTCGTCGAAGCTGTCGTCATCGATCATATTTTGCCCGCCGGCAAACCCGGTAAATTAGTCATTGATCTATCAAGCATTGATCCTGACGTCACCAGAAAGTTGGCAACATCACTTGAACAACAATGCGCAATGGGTTGGGTCGATGCCCCTGTTTCTGGTGGTGTGACCGGTGCAGAGCAAGGCTCACTGGCGATCATGGCCGGTGGAAGCTCTGCTCATATCCCCATCGCCAGACAAGTCCTGGCTCCCTTATATCGCCAACTCACCCACATGGGCGACATAGGCAGCGGCCAAATCACCAAAATTTGCAATCAGATGATTGTCGGCTGCAACATGCTGGTGATTGCCGAAATGATGGCGCTGGCCAAACAAGCCGGGGTGGATGCCACGCAAATTCCGACCGCTCTGGCCGGCGGTTTTGCCGACTCCAAGCCCTTACAAATCGCCGGCCCGGAAATGGCCGCCAATAACTTTGAGCCCGTAAAGTGGCGCGTAAAAACCTTATTGAAAGACTTGAACATGGCAGTCGAATTATCGGCGAAACAACGCAGCGCAATTCCCATGTCGGGGCTCGCCGCACAGTTGATGCAATTGCATGGCAGCCATGGCTATCTTGAACAGGATCCATCTACCTTGATCAACTTATTCTCCAAACCCGATGCCTAAATTTTCTGCCAACCTAAGCATGTTGTTTACCGAAGTACCGCTTATTGAACGCTTCAACGCCGCTAAAGAACAGGGCTTTAATGCCGTTGAAATTCAATTTCCCTATTCTTTAAGTCCCGCCGAAATCAAGCAAGCGCTCGACGAATCCGAACTTAAACTGGTGCTGTTTAATGTCGATGCCGACGATTTATTACAAGGCGGTGAAGGCTTGGCCTGTGCACCCAAAAAACAGGATCAATTCAAACGGGCAATCGAGCAAACCGTTATTTATGCAGAATTATTAACACCAGACGCTATCAATGTCCTGCCGGGGCGCTGCTTACAGCAAGAGCGTTTACCGGAATACATCGATACTTTCTGCCAAAACCTGCAACTGGCGAGACAGGCCTTTTCGACGATGGGCATAAGTACCGTATTCGAAGCCATCAACGACATCGACATGCCCGGCTTTATTATTACTACCGGCCAACAGATGCAGGAAGTTCTCGCGCAATTGCAACTGCCGGATCTGTTCATGCAATATGACATTTATCATGCAGCCATGATGGGCGATGATGCTGCCGACTTCATCAGCAAACACGCACTCGACATAGGCCATATTCAGTTCGCCGACTGCCCAGGCCGAGGTCAACCGGGCACTGGAAATATCGATTTTGCCAAGCTATTTACTGCCATTGATCAGTCCAATTATTCAGGCTGGGTAGGTGCGGAATACAAGCCTGTTGGAGCTACCCATGCAAATCTGGGATGGATGCAGCATATCCAGGGCAAAACGTTTGTTACTTCCGGCATCGGTGGTAATCTAGTCACGCAAGTCTGGTGACCGATCATGCCCTTAAAATGTGATTGTCCTCAGACCACTGCTGAAAATTTTTCAAATAGGAGTACACCATGTTGATACGCACATTATTTTTTCTATTCGCTTGCCTGCCTGCACTTTCACAAGCCGCAGATCCTGCTTACTTCAGCGTTCGTGCTGACTTTCGCAAATGCATGTCACCCATTTGCGGAGGCGTTTTTGTTAATGAAGTCAATAAGGCCTTTACGCGCTGCGCCGATAAACACCGCGACAAAGCATGTTATGCCGCCGAAATCGACTGGTCGGCATTGAACTTAACCGCCGAACAAGCTGCTGCCGCTCAGTCACTCGCAGGCAACGGCCAACTTTTATTACGCGGCCAACTACAAACCAAGCAGTTTGGCGACATTGCTAAGCTCGGTGTATTCGTCGTTAGCGAAGCCTGGGAAGCAGCAACCAACACGCCGACCACAGGGCCTTATTTTCGCATCCACTTAAACGGCATCAGATGCATTGCAGCACCTTGTAATTCAGTCGATGAGGAAAAACTCAACACCAACATCACACGCGGTATCGATGGCATCAATTTAGATAAAGTCGGTGCGAATGAAACCAAACTCACCGCAGCTTCAGAAAGATTATCCACCACAGAAGGCATATTAGTAACGGGTAGACACAAGCCTGTCACAGGCCCCGGCGGCAAATCGGTATCGCTAACCGCCAGCCAATTTTATCTGCCGTTTACCGCCAGTTCGGTAGTAAAACAATGCCACGTCGGCGGCTGCTCCAGCGAAGTCTGTAGCGATAAACCCGGTGTAGTATCTGCTTGCGTCTTCAAACCTGAATATGGCTGCTACGGCACCGCCTCATGTGAAGTCCAAGCTGACGGCAATTGTGGCTGGACACCTACCAAGGAATTAACCAGCTGTCTGGACAATGCCAAGCAACTACCGGGAGGCCTCAGCATTAAGTAGCTCAATCACTTTGACTAACTAGCCTTAGTCAAAATCAGTCAAGATAAGGGCAGTTTATATTGATAAACTGCCCTTATTTTTTCATAGCTTTTCTACCCCACCATTTCAGACTCTCGTTGAGACTTACATGGCGTTCTTGCTAGCCATTCAGGGATTTTACTGTTGATTTACCTTCTTATTTTTCTTTCCGGCCTATCCAGTCTGATCTACGAGATCGCGTGGATTCGTCAGGCCTCATTTGTATTTGGTTCCAGCGCATTGGCGATGTCGACCGTGCTGGCAGTCTTTTTTCTCGGATTGGGCGCCGGAAGCTGGCTATTCGGGCGCATAGGCTCAATTACCCCAAAGCCCTTGCTCTGGTGCGCAGGAATTGAACTGTTGCTGGCTCTAAACGGCCTCAGCACCCAAGCGCTTTTCGACTGGACCGATAGCCTTTACGGCGAGTTCTATCGCCACTTCGACACTCACTCAACGGCGCTATTACTGATGCGGGCAGGCCTGGTCTGCCTACTCTTGATCCCACCCACGCTATTGATGGGCGGCACCCTGCCCTTGTTTTGCCGTCAGCTTATTCGTGATCCGGCAGCCATTTCTGCAAAACTCAGTATTGTGTACGGGGTCAATACACTGGGTGCGGCGATGGGATGTGCGGCAACCGGTTTCATTTTTTTGCCGACATTGGGCCTGGCAATGTCATTGCAGGTGGCGGCGGGGTTGAATTTACTGGTTGGCTTAGGCTTCTGGTTGCTCAATAGACGCTTGCCACCCTGCCCAACTGAAGAGGAGCTTGCAACCGAAACATCAGTCACCGCTAACACAAAGCAAGTACCGTTTTTACTCGCGGGCAGTTTGTTTTTTATGATTGGCGCAGCCGCCTTGGCCAATGAGCTGATATGGGCGCGGTTTTTGACCAACTTTATTCGCAATTCGGTATACACCTATACCTTAACGCTGGTCGTGGTATTAATCGGCACAGCATTGGGTAGTTTAAGCATAAATAACTGGCTAAGTACCACGCGCAAACCCCAGCAATTACTCATCACCTTCAGTGGTTTACAAGCGCTTTCGGCGACACTCATTTTACTGTTAACCCACCTGCCCGCTTCTGCTTGGCAAGCACTGGAACCTTGGGGAATGCTGCCATTCATTCTATTGATGACGCCCTCCGCATTGATTGCAGGCGCCAGCTTTCCATTGGTTAATCAACTGGTCAGTCACTCATCACAGCAGGCAGCAAAACAAGTGGGCAGGATGACCAGCATTAATATTCTGGGCTGCATTGTTGGCTCGTTATTGACCGGCTATGTGCTACTGCCTCAATTTGGGTTAGAAGCCAGTATTTTTATTACCACGGCCTGGACAATTATTGCTGCGTGGATCGGAATTTTGGCGATCAATGAAAGCAAACTAAGCGCCTGGGCTGGCGTATGCAGCGCAGTTGCCGTCTGGTTATTGATGCTGACTTTCTCACCCGTGCGCATTCCCCACGATTACATGAAGCCGGAAGACAAGTTGCTGAGCTTTGCCGAAGGTTACAACTCCAACTTGGCGGTGGTGCTGCGCGATAACATAAAAACACTTTTAATCGACCGTCTGTGGCAAGGCGTTGAAGTCAGCAATTATCAGGTGATGGTGGCTCATATCCCGATGATTCATAATCCCGACGCCAAAAAGGTGCTGGTCATCGGCCTGGGTGCAGGCAACACGGCCAGCCGTTTTTTACGCTATGACATTGATCATCTGCACATCGTTGATATCGAGCCGCGCTTGTTTGAGTTTACCCGCCAACACTTTCCGTCCAAATGGATGGATGATCCGCGCGTCAACTTAATTGCGGAAGATGGGCGTAATTATGTCAAAAACACCGATCAGCACTACGACTTTATTTCAGTGGAGATCGGTCAGCTTGACCGCCCTGGTGTCAGTGTTTTTTATACCCGTGAGTTTTACCAACAGGCGCACAGCAAGCTCAATGACAATGGCATGATTTGCCAGTTTGTGCCCTTAAGCTTTTTGCGTCCGGCGGAATTTGCCAGCGTGTTAAAAACGTTCCTGTCGACATTTCCGAATGCCCAACTTTGGTACAACACCGACGAGCTTTTGCTGATCGGTTTTAAAGGTGACATCCGGCAACTTTCACCAGAAGGCTTTAGCAAAGTTACCGAAAACCCGGCCATCGGTGCGGACTTCGATATCAATTACTGGGGCGGCTCCTTGTACAACCTGAGCAGTTTCCCGGTATTCATGGGCAGCTTTTTAGCTTCAGGCGCCGAGCTTGGTACTTTGAGCGGCATCGCTCCGGCAAGCCTTTACACGGATGACAAATTACAACTGTCCTATAGCGTCAGTGATTTTAAAAAAACCGACCGTCGAGCATCAGATTTGGTGCCGCAACTTCAACAGCATTTATCCCCGATAGCTGCCGCGGTAATTCCCGGCTCAACAGCAGACCGAGCCCTGCAAACGGCCACCAATGTGCGCAATTTTAATATTGCAGACATCACCGCCTCGGACGTGTTATGGACTTATGCTGCTAAAGATGACAACGCCGAACGACGAGCCCAGCGCGCATCCGAAGCCTTAAAAATAAACCCAAGAAACATCGATGCTCAAAATCTACTGCAACGGGCACTTGTGGAGCTGGAACCTAGACCGCAAGAATGAACACCGAATTGATAGAATACTGGATCGGACAACTTGACGCCGGCGTCATCCAAAGCCATTGGCAAATTCTTGATGAAGAAGAACGTGTACGCGCCTTAGCCATAAAAAATCCCCGGCAACGTGATCGCTATGTGATGGTACGCAGCAATCTCCGACAAATACTGGCATTTAAACTGTCTATAGAACCGGGCCAGATTCGTTTTAGTAAAGCAGAACATGGCAAGCCTTATCTAGCCGACTACCCGGAACTGGCATTCAACCTGTCGCACACCGCCGACCATTGGGCCATAGCCGTCGGTTGGCATTGCCGCGTGGGTATCGATATTGAAATCGCCAAACCCAGGAACAGTCTGGCCGGTTTGGTCGAAAAATGTTTTGCCGAACCGGAAGCTGCGTATTGGCACCGTTTGCCGGAAGCGCAACAAATCGCTGAGTTTTACCGTTTCTGGACGCGTAAAGAAGCCTTTACCAAAGCCACTGGACGCGGCATTGCCTTGGGATTATCACAATGTGTGATCAACACGAACAAGCCGACAGAATTATTGAGTGTGCCCGATGACTATCTGCCTGCATCAGCTTGGCAGATACGGGATTTGATGTTGGAGAATGGCATTTTTGGTGCGGTGGCCGTTGATAACAAAACGGCCGATATTCGAACTGTGGATAATCCTTTTTAACTTTGATTCGGGATCAACAAGTCAGCCCTTTAAGTTGCTTTGTTGATCCCAAAGCCTTACTTATTCTTTAGTCCACTTAGCAGCCAGCTGACCGGAGAACTGGCCAAAAAAGGTGCCGACTACAATGGAAATAGAAATCACCAGTAAAGGATTACTCAAAGACACGCTCAATAGCACTTCTTGATTTAATTTATCTGGAGTTTGCAATAAGTAAGCAAAGGTTGATGAATATCCCAAAACGCTGGCTGGAATAGTCGCCAATTGTGGAATATTTGCCGCAAGACACAATACGACAACAGCCACTGCAACCGTTACAGCCGCCAGGATTGAAAAGCCAGGCGCTGCTTCAGGCGAAATTTCAGTCAATATCAACGCCGTAATCCAGGCCATCACCACACCAAAAATGCCGCAAACGATGGTGTTAATCAAAGCTTCCTTGGTTGCGCCCAGAAAAAAGTAGGCTGCCCAAGCAATAGTTGCCGCCCAGATGAAGAAGATGCCGCTTGCCGGCCCCACAGCCAAAAACGTTGCAACACCTGAAAGCAGGCCAATACTTAAAGAAAGTGCGGTCAATTTATCCATGTTTAGTCTCCAAATTTCACCTCATAAATGGTTAAGTTAGATTTCATATTGAGGCGGTGCTAAGAAACCTAGCTGTTGCAGCATTCACTAGCCTGACTGGTCCGGATGGTAGCAGAGTTTACAAACTAGAGAAACACTTGCGAAAGACTGACCACAAGCCGTCATAGTTCAATCGGTGGTTAAATGGTATTGCTTTTGTTGTGGTTCGCGTAAAATTGTATTCAGTTCACTAACCCCATTGAGGAAGAGCATGAAAAAAATTATTTTTCTGAGTCTGTTACTGTTGTCAGCCAGCGCCTATGCCGAAGAAAGCAAAGTAAAAGAAGATGAGTGGCAAAACATGACGCTATCTGATG
>JABFRC010000092.1 GCA_013141375.1 Methylococcaceae bacterium
ACAAAGAATTGACCGGCACGGTAAGGCAGCATGAACGGTTCCCAATCCATACAGATATGGTTGGTCCCCATGAAGAACAGCTTTTTGTCAGGATCGTAAGATTCGATACCCTGGTTGTGATAACCCATGGCTGAAGGACAGATGCCTTTGGCTTCGTGATCCATGTGTGTAGAGAACTCCGGATCTCGAATAGGCAGACCGGTTTTCAGGTCAACTTTTTTCACCCAGTTAACGGTGTCATCGATTTTGAATGCATTGACTAAATCGCCGTTCTCGCGGTTCAAGGTATAAACCAAGCCGTTACGATCCGGATGCGTCAGCAACTTGGTCATTTTGCCGTCAACCATTTGCTCGGATAAACCCATGTAGTTAACACCGGCGTAATCCCACTCATCATGTGGCGTCTTTTGATAGCCGAACTTGGCTTCACCGCTGTTGATGTCGCGGCCCCAGATCGTCATGGTCCATTTATTATCGCCAGGACGCATGGTTTCATTCCAGGGTGCCGGGTTCCCCGATCCGTAATAGAGCATGTCTAAGTCAGGATCGAATGCGTACCAGCCCCAGTTGGTGCCGCCGCCGATTTTCCAGGCATCGCCTTCCCAGGTTTTTAAACCCAGTCCGAATTGACCGTAATGCGGATTATGGCTATTGAAATCTTTAGCCAGCTTGATTTCTTCGTCAGGACCAGTGGCATACGCGCGCCAGGCCTGTTTGCCGTCTTTAATGTTGTAGGCGGTGACATAACCTCGAACACCCAACTCGGCACCGGACGTACCGACCAATACCTTATCCTTGGCGACGAATGGCGCGACAGTAAGCGTCGAGCCCATGGCAATATCGGAGTTCTCCATTTTCCATAATAATTCACCGGTCTTGGCGTCCAGTGCCACGATGTGTCCGTCTAATTGATTTTGGAAAATAGTGGCGGGGTAACCATCACCCGCCGGTGCGTAAGCCAAACCTCTGTTAACCACGTCGCAGCAAGCGACAGCGCGTGAAGCTGGGTTTTGTTTGGGTTTGTATTCCCACAAAATTTTGTCAGTCTGATTTAAATCAATCGCAAAAATATTGTTAGGGAACGGTGTATGCACGTACATGATGCCGTCAATAACTAAGGGCCCACCTTCGTGACCATTAAGAACACCGGTAGAAAACGACCACACCGGCTGTAAATGGCGCACGTTGTTGTTATTGATTTGGTCCAACTTACTAAAGTGGGTTGCACCGTAATCTTTGGTCTGCATGACCCAGTTGCTGTCTTGTTTAGACAACTGGTCCAATGCTTTATTCGCTTGTGTCGGCATTGCTACCGTCATCAGCGCACCACCACAAACCGCAGATGCGATTGCGGTGCGGGTGAATTTGGAAATCCTCATGATTCCTCCTGGTTATAGTTAAGTTTTGAGCTTAGGCAGCCTGACCCGAGGATATCGATAATGTTCATTTGTGATAACTGGCGCTCTTGATCAAGCAATTACACAGGTTTGAATCGACACCCCCGGTTCGGGCAGGCGGTAATGCTACTGGAGTCGATACCGACAAGGTTACGGAAAAGGGCCGGAAAAACTGGGGAAAAAAGCCGAAAAGAACAAGGAAGTATTCCCGTATTACATAAGGTGACTTCAGGAAATGCTCCCATAGTTTTACTTAGGCTAAACAGGCATGATGCGCGATCTTAAAAGGGTTGCGGAGTCTTTAGTGTCAAACAAGATCAATGTGTTACTGGTGGACGATCATGCGGTTGTGCGCACAGGCTATAAAACCTATTTGTCTTTGTCGGAAAAAATCGGCCAAGTTTATGAAGCCGACCGCGGCGAAACCGCTTGCCAGCTGTATACGCAGTATCAGCCCGAAATTGTTGTATTGGATTTATCGATGCCCGGCATTGGCGGCTTTGAAAGCATCCGCAGACTGATCAACCGCGACCCGCACTGCAAAATCCTGGTATTTAGCATTTACAACGAATTGATTTATGTGACCAGGGCGATTAAAGCGGGTGCCAAGGGTTACATTACCAAGAACAGCGCTCCGGAAACACTGGTTACAGCCGTGTGTAAAATTGCCCAAGGCGGCACGTACATAGAAGCTGAACTGGCTCAAAAACTGGCCGTATCAATGGCAACAGACCTGGACGAATCAGACAAGATCAAACTGCTGTCACCCAGAGAATTTGATGTGTTTTGTTTGCTGGCAAATGGCTACACTGCCCGCAAGGCGGCAGAAAAACTGTGCTTAAGTTACAAGACAGTGTGTAACCACGGCACTGCAATTAAAGAAAAAATGGGGGTAAAAACCCTAGCTGAATTGTCATTGCTCGCAAACCGTCAGGGACTGATTCAAAAGCATAACGATTAGTGACGGGCAATCCATTGCCCATGCCTTGCCTGCTATTTCTCCAACTTCTCTTTCAATGCCGCCAGTCCATTCTTAAAATAGGCATTGATTGCAGTCACAGCAGCGGCATCATTTAGGTTTTCAGGCGGCGTGTTACCTGTATCACCACGATAAAACCGACTTTTTAGCGTAACGACCGATGTGTTGGCGGCATCGCCAGGCTTGACTTGCAATTCGACAGAATAGGAACTGACCGGCAAGGCTTTAACATTCTCGGCTTTAAGACGATAGCTGTATTCATGCTCCTTGTCGTTGTAATAATCCAGCTCATCCTGCAATTGCTCGCCACTCGTAAACGTCAAGGTACGACTGCCGCCGGATTCATACTTGTTATCGCCGGTGCTGAATTTCACGTCGGGATGCCAGCTGGCTATATCGTCGAATTGCTTAACCTGTTCCCAGACCTTTTCAACACTTGCATTGATAACGATTGATTCTTTTGCCTTTTGTGGCGTTGGACCATGTGCAAAAGATGTCAACGAAATAAATAAAAGCCCAATAAATGCAGTAAATGCAGTAAATGCGAGTTTCATAATGAATGACCTGTGACTAAATCGGCCATTATCGATGAGGATTGCCTAGAGGGTCTTGAGCAAGTTTCCTGAATTTATAGGGGAATTATTCTGATTTATCTTTTGGGATGCTGATTAAGAAAATCGAACCTATTTAGAACAAAGAATGCTCCTGACATATTTTCTCGCTGTCAGACTTACTCAATCGCTCTTTGGTTAAGCCGCAATAGAATCCATCTGCGAGGGTGTTAAAGTGTTTGCAGGTTTGGCATAAACCGAATGTCTGGGATTGGTTAGCCTTTTGCAGAGCCGTCAACGCATTTGCAAACACTTCTGATTGATCACTAAACTGTGTACTTTTAAAAATCTCCGACGCTTGTTTAAATAATTCCGCGGATTTAGCCTGGTTTAATACCGACTCACCTTCCTTAGAAAGCTTGAGATGGACCATGCGCCGGTCATTCGGATCGATGGTTTTCAGGACTAAGCCTTTCTTTTCCAGCAACAACAAGGTTTGAGATACCGTACCGCGGGTCATGCCCAAATAATTGGTCAGGGCCCCTGGCGTATCACTGAAGCGATTGCACCGTGCTAAATAATCCAGTACTTGAACGTGTACCGGTCGCAGGCCCAACTCTGTGCAGACCTTACGCTCTTCGGCCCGAATCAGTGCCGCCATTCGTTCAATAAGATCAAAAATATCAACGGGTTCCATAGCGCCTATAAGTTTTTAATTTGCACAACGCGAGGCCAGACATGCAACAGCAACTGCTGGCGCACAATCTGCTGTGGACATTCCGGAACTGGCTAACTTTGGCGCGGTCAACAGTTCCGCAAAATCAATATACGGATGTTCCAAGCTTAAAGCCACTTGCCGCACCAGAAATCTACCGATACCCGCACCAATGATCGGCCTATCTTTACTCTTACCTTGCCATGCTAAGCGCCGTTGGCAAGCGGCTTGTATTTTTTGTAGCTGTTGCCCGCGAATGTTAAAGGCTAATTGTTGCCAACGCGCTAGTTCTTCAGGATAAAAATCGCAGCCAATCATCCTAGCCAAACGCTTGGCGCTGGCAAAAACTGTTTTTTCCGCGCCGTCTGCGGTATCAGTTTGATCATGATTTTCGTCTAATTCACCGGTTAACCGGTAAACATCAGCCATCGTTGCAAAATATTCAGCCATCAGTCCAATCTCTTGTTCTTTATCCAGCGCCGATTGTGCAACCGCCATCACGGCTGTTCTAACAACTCCGGTGTAAACGAGTTCTTGTGTTATTAATCGCTGATAATCGCTATAACCTTCAGCAAGCACTCGATGATCATCAAGCAATAAAATATCCGTGGTTGTGCTGCCTATATCCACAAACAAACCATTACCTACTTTTTGGGCTGAAAACAAGGCGCTCGCCAGCCAATTGGCAGAAGCGATAGCTGAATAATGCTGCGGGGTAATGTTGTTGGCTTCAATCAGTCCTTCATATCCGGCAAAGACCTGAAGCTCAGCATCCGGCAGTAATGCTTGCATTGTATTGATAATTTGGTTGACGCCTTCATCGCGGTTATCGAAAAGATCGACCAACTCACCCGTCATGGTTATAGCATGGAGAATAGGGGGATCAGGTATTTGCTCCAATACGCTATTCACTGCAATATGGAGCTGATCCAGCCCCTTCCACAAAGGACAAGCTACCTGATAAACCGAAATTATTTCACCGTCCTCATTTAGCAAAGCGGCTTTGACATGAGCGCCACCGATGTCCCAGCCTATGGTTTTAATTTGCATTAGCGGCATGTTATAGAGTGATTGTAATAGCTTGGTTTTTGGTCGGAGTGAGCGCTGGCTCGCCAACAAGTAATTGCAATACGGCTTCAGCAATGTTGATGCCCATCGCGGCATAAATACCGGTAAACGATGTGGTTAGCCGGGGATTTATCTCTAACACCAAAATCTTCTCAGTCGTTTCAATCAAATCAATGCCTACATAGCCCCATAAATCAGGCATAGCGCGGGCAATGTCTTCAGCAATTACCTGATAAGCGTTCGTTACTGGTCGATGATTAACCACAACCTGTGCCAGGTGGTACTGCTTATCAATCACTTTGAATTTCTGCAAATTAACACACACTAACCAAGCTTTTCCCTGTTTGAATAAACAGGACAAACTGGTTTTATCGCCCTTAATATGCGGCTGAATAATATAATTTCCCGCACGGTCATGCATTTTGAGGTAATCATCAGCTTGGGTAAGTAAATAGCTATCGACACAGCCAACGCCATCAACGGGTTTAACTATGTATTCGCCAGAGTTTTCTTGAACAATATCAGACTTAAAAATTTGAGTCGGCACGGTAGCAATTTGAGAGTTACTCAGCCGTTGGTAGGTTTTGTATTTGTCTCCAGCAATTGCTACCGCACTGGCTGAAGATGCCAGAATGGTTTTATCAAGTGACGTGACGGCTTGACATAAGAGTTGCAAAATACCGTTAAACTCTGGAGCTATTGGCCAGATAGCATCAAAGTCAGCGATGGCAAGCACAAATTGTTCTACTGCGTCCTGTTCTGGTGCGATCTTAATAGAGTTGTAGTCAGCGCCTGCAAGGTAATAAAAGCGCGGCTCAAGCACTACTGTTACCTGATGCTGAGGCATTAAAGACAGAATTTCAAGCAAGCTGGTCAACATTAACCGACCTTCTTTTGCTAAAGAATCAGGTATCTCCTGATTGTTAAATCCGCCTGCGGTGATATATTCGAATATCAGGATTTTCAC
Organism: Methylococcaceae bacterium; assembly: GCA_013141375.1. Taxonomy (GTDB): domain Bacteria; phylum Pseudomonadota; class Gammaproteobacteria; order Methylococcales; family Methylomonadaceae; genus JABFRC01. The sequence continues at coordinate 5,678 of JABFRC010000092.1, forward strand.
GTTATCTTTGATACCGATGCATAAAAAACAACACTGTAATTATATTAACCCATTGTAACATAAGATATTTTTATAAAAGACATGAAAATCATCCCCGTCATTGATCTGAAAGATGGCCTTGTTGTGCATGCTCATCAAGGTCAGCGAGACAATTATCAGCCCATCAATTCACAATTATGCCAATCAGCGAATATTCACCAGGTAATTAATGCTTTTTTAAAACTCTATGAATTCGATACTTTTTATATTGCCGATTTAAATGCAATTACCGGACAGGGGCACCATCTGGAGCTGTTGGAGCAAGTACTTTTGGACTTTTCGGACATCATATTCTGGATAGATAGAGGCTATTTAAGCTCTCAAGATAACTATCGACTTCCCAAAAACCACTTGCCGATACTCGGTAGTGAATCTTATCAAGATGAAAATATTTCTGAAATGGAAGCTTACGGCAACAACTTTATACTTTCGTTAGATTTTTCAGGCTCAGTTGGTTTGGGAGCAAAAATGCTATTTACCAATCCTAGACTTTGGCCCGAGCACATCATCATTATGACACTTGAAAAAGTAGGTAGCCAGAATGGGCCTGCATTTCAGAAACTAAATGACCTTGCCTGGCATCATCCTGACAAACGCTTCATCGCCGCAGGAGGTGTTCGAGATACCGCGGATTTAATTAACTTGAAAAAAGCTGGAGTTCATCATGCGCTAATCGCGAGCGCCTTACATTCAGGGACAATTAATAAGGTCGACATTACAAATATTCAAGCAAAAAAATACCCCGACTAGCGGGGTATCATTATTCATGTAACTAAAGTAAATCTTAGTTAGCAGCGAATGGGTGTACAGATGAACCTTTAGCAGCAACAACTTCTTTAGCTGTTGGAGTACCAGCAACAGCACGAGCGATAGCTTCTTTAGTCGCTTCGTAGTTGTATTGTTGGATTTTAGCGTCATCTTCAGCAGCCCAGTGAATAAACACACCGACAGAGATGAATAAATCATCAGCTTCATCAGCTGGGATTGTACCGTTTTCAACAGAGTCAGCAACAGCCAGTGCAACACCACGTTGTGCTGGTCCAAACATTTGAACGGCTTGCTTAGCGCCTTTGATTGTTACTTTGTTGAACAATACAGTTGCAGGCTTAACCAACAGGTTAGGAGCAACAACAGCTAATAAAGTAGAAAAGCCGTCTTTGTTGTTTGTTAACGCGTTTGCGAAAGCAGTTTCAGCTGCAGAACCTCTTGGTCCAATGATTAAGTCGATATGAGCAACTTCGTTACCTTCACCAACTAAAGATTCACCAACGCGTAAGTTATTAATTTTTGCCATGCTTGTTTTCCCCTGTTAAGTAAATAAAAACTTCCAACTAAAAATAAGTGCCAGTAGCGCCTAATTATATTTGAAAAAAATTTCTTGTCTTATCAGCAATATGTTCGCCAACAAGATCCCCTAAAAATGCTGTAAATACCGTTGCCACAGTCATATCAGCGGTTGTCCCCGGATTCACTCCGATTACTTTCAGCTCCTGATCCAACTGATAAAGCATAGGCATCAACTGTTCAGGATCGTTTGACTTATCCAACGACTCACTAAGCCATGCCATTTTTTTTGCAACCAGTTCGGAATATTGCTTTCCGTGTTTTCTCTCAATGTGACTATCAGGAAAATGACGCAACATATCAGCGTAAACCGATAATGAGGCCCAACCATGATTGCCCCATCGATCGAGTCTGGAAGTATATCGTAAAAGGGAGCATTCGAAAATATCTTTGTATGCATTAACGTATTGCAATGCAATTCGATCTTTATCTGATGCTAATTTCATGGCATCTGCCAGCGTAACAGTGGCGGTTTGATTAACATCCTGATCATCCGCACTGCCCAATCCACTAGGCGAAGCTAATGCTATTGCCTTAAACGCCCAGTTGGCATCTTCAATGGTTGTCGACTCCAATATATGCCTTAGTCCTTGTCTTAATGATCCAAAGGAATCAACAATACAGACGGCCTTTGCAAGTGGCGCACACAATAAAATGATTCCCAAATTGGTATTGCAGCCAACGGCTTCACGCGTTGCTTTAACGGCATAAAATATATTTTCCCCAAGCGAATAATCGGGGTCCGTAAGTGGACCCGCACTGACTTCGGCACTGTGTCGAAAATCTGCGACAGTCATGCCATGACCTTCCGAGAATATGCTGACGTTACCCGGTTTGAAAGCTTCCAGCTCTATCTCGCAAGCGCGAATATATAGTTTTGATAGCTGTTGCTTAGAAATCACTTAAGAAAACGCCAAATCATAAGAATCATTCTTACAAAGATGCCTGTCAACGAGGTCTTTCGCCAGTAATTGGGCAATATTCACATCACAAACGCTTTCAAGGCCTTTCCAAGCGGGAATACTATTAACTTCAATAATGGTGTAATCCCCTGTTTTATCTCGAATAATATCAACTCCTGCATAGTCCATATCGAGTGCTTCTGTGGCCTTTACAGCTAAATCCGCAAGTCTCGGCTCTAGCTCAATTAATTCGCAAGAGGCTCCTCGAGCCACATTATTGAGCCAAAATTTTCCTCGTCTGCGCATAGCGGCAACAGCAATGCCATTGATTACAAATACTCGATTATCAGAGAATCCCTCTCCTTCACATTGAACGAACCGCTGAAGATAGTAAACACCATGACTGCTCGTTAACCAGAATAAGTCTGTCATTTTTTCAATTCGTCGAATGCCCTCACCTTGAGAGCCAAATAACGGCTTGCTAATTAACATATTGCCTTCTTTTAACTCGCTTTCTGCGATAGCTAAAGCCTCATCACGGTCACGTAATACCCAAGTAACAGGCGTAGGAAGACCGGCTTTGTGTAACAAAAAGCTAGTCATCCCCTTATCAACGCTTCGTTCTAAAGCATGAGCATCGTTGTATACAGGGATCCCCATGGTTTTTAATGCATGCAAAATATCCAGATACAAGACCACCTCTTCCAAAGATCCACCGGGAACGCCTCTGACGAAGGCGGCATCAGGAAGGGATGATTCATAACCAGGTATCACAATTGGCAAGCGTCCTTGCTCAATTCTAAATCTGCATTCAGTTAATGAAACATAGTCGCTGGTATAACCCAGCTCATCAAAAGCCTGCCGTAATTCATGACCATGCCAGCCTGGATCATCGGTAAATATCGCTATTCGTCCCACTTGCGAAACTCTAAGCCCCAAACGACTGGTCTAACAAGGCATTATCAAGTTTCCCCGCACGAAAGCTATTTCCAGATTCTACCGCCGTCACAATGACGCTGGCTGGGCTGAACAACATCGCGTCGATTTTGAAAAAGTCATAGTCATATTGCTTAAAAATATCAGCGAATGGCTTGCCATAATCTTTTGAGGTTGAACTAGGTAATTCTCTTGCGAGCTTTTCTGCAGAAGCATCATCACCTTTCACAAATATATGTACTTGTCCTGCAAAAAGAATCGCATCATTAGTACGCCCCATTGCTTTTACAAATTTTGGATGAGGCGGACAAATTGGAGCGCTGCCGCTGCCGTCAATAATGTTCTCAAGTGGAAAATGTAAAGCATGCGCCTTATGCATAGCCACTTCCAAAACTCTCGCAACTACTTGAACGCCACCCGCCAAACTACTGGTAGGAGTGACAATAATTGTTAAACGAGATGGATCCACTTTACATGCAGCAGCCACTTTTTCGACGATTTCAATAGGAGGAAGTGCATCATTTTCAATAACCAAAACAGTTGAATCAGCCTCGTCATGATAAGCCAGCTCTTTGTAAAGCTCCTCAACCGGTTCCTCTTTGCCATCCTTTATTTTGGTTGCTAAGGCTCGCGCAGGGCCCGAACCTAATGCATAATATTTTTCATGTGAAAGGCTCCAGCCAGCATACTGACTCCCCAGACAGCCTAAGACAGGGTTTCCTGTATGCACATTAACCGTTAGCGGCCAGTTTGTTGTAATCGGGCTATGAGTGATAGTGACTTTTCCCATGCCACCAAGACAAATCTCGGCAATAATACGACCAGCTTCTAGCCCACCTAAAGCATTTATACCGGCATCAATAATGACACTTCCATTGACTAAAGTTTCGACACCCACTCTTAATTTTTCGGAATTATCGATTAATTCCTTTACTAAGGGCTGAGTTAGTTTATTGAGGCTTACGTTGTATCCCATCTTGATTCGGACCTTTTAGATTTGTAATAAGTTGTTGCTGCTTATCTGCCAATTCGGCAAAAACCAGCTGAGGATTATTTTCGTGAACAATAATACTGCAAATTGGCTGTCCTTTGCGAATCAATACCCCTACTGCTGGAACATCAACAACGTAAGTAGGCCAATCAATAAACTGTGGCACAAAAATATCATCCTCTATATAAATGACTTGATATGCTCTACAAACCAAATTTTTGATTGGGTTATATTCCAAAACTCCTTGGCATGCACTGATATGATTGTTTAATAAATTACTTCCATATAACTGCATACTTGCAGGTAGCCGCGGGTTAATTTCAAGGAAATAATTCTGGCCTTTGCTATGTATAAAATCTAATGAATTTAAGCCCACTAAGCCAAATTCAATAGTCAGCTTTTTTACCCAATCAAAAACGGTTTGCTTGTTTGTGCTTTCAAGCTCACAGCTATTAATGATTCCGCAAAAAATAAACTCAGAATCCCGATCAGCCGACCTAGCCCATTGCGTATTAAATCCTACGACTTGCGCATTTATGCCATCAGCTAAAAACAATACAGAATGCAGAGTTCCTTCTTGGTATCTTTGCCAATAATACAATTCATTTACTTCATCACCAGGCAAATAGCGCTTAATGCCCACTCCCCCATAACTAAATAACGGCTTAATTAGCCATAAATCATCGACCTGGGGCTGGGTAAAAGAAACAAGGGGATAGGGGATATTAAATCGATCAAGCACCTGAAAAAGCGTCACCTTTTGCTGGGCCGTAATAAAGGTTTTAACTTGATTACCAATAACCTTTAAGCGCTCATTTAAGTACGCTAAGCTATCATGATGGCCCTCAAAACCACTGCCATATATAAAATGCGACACATTATGACGGCTTAAAAAAGCCTCAACAGATGGGATTAAATAATCCAGTGAAAGAGTCGGAATTTGACAGAAATCATATGCCAGATTTCTAGTGTCTTCATCAGAGAATACATCAATAACTATGGGTTTAAGCCCGATATATAGAGCGGATCGAGCCAGCATACGACCGGAATTAGCGACAACTAGTATTTTTTCAAACATGAACACTTTAACCTTGTTGTTCAATAAATTAACTGATTAGCTAGATGCTTCAGCTAACCGAAGCCAGTCAGCTGGGCGAGGCCCAATGGCAACGGCCGCGACCAGTAGCCTGGTTGGCAGTGTATCGAGTTGGAAGCGCCGGTTGAATCGATATGCGAACTCTGCCAAATAGCGTGAAGCGTATTTGGTAAAATCAAAGGCATGATACGAACCACCCAGGCTGGTCTTGAGGTTGCCTAAGAGGGTGTTAATCCAAAGAAACTCGGGGAGTTCTTTAGGCTTACGTCTGCCGGCGACGATGGGATGATGTTGGCAACCTGCCTGTGTTACCGCGGTGAAACAAGCCAGGCCGTCAGAACTGACCGTGCAATTTGGCGCCAGATTAGCTTTAGCCCAGCTTGAAATAGCCTTGAGGGTAAAACCAGTGACCGGCGTTAACTTGATACGTAAGGGATGCCCCTTGTCGTCCAATGACACGGTCGCAACAAATGGCACTTTGTTTTCGGATCCCCGACCCGCCTTGCCACCGCTAAGTTCGCCGCCGAGATAGGCATCGTCAACTTGGACGTGACCCGTGAGAGTGTAGGTCGTTTCGCGTTCGGACATCGCTTGCATCAGCTTGTGCTGAATCAACCAGGCGGTGGGGTATTTGACACCTAGATACCGTTTCAATGCCAGTGCTGATAAGCCGGTCTTCGCC
>JABFRC010000079.1 GCA_013141375.1 Methylococcaceae bacterium
ACACACGCAGCCCTAGAATCTGAGTATTTACGGCTTTCTAACGCGTGTTTTTAGGCGTGCGAACAAATCAATACAGGCCAGAGCTATCAATGCCTGCAGCGAACAGTGAAAGTTTGCAGCTTTTTTACGCGCCATAAGAGCTTTCCAACGCGCATTGAATAGTCTCAAACATGCGATGGAAACTTAAGAACTCGCCAAGAAAATTCAGCATGCAATGCGTCGGCATTGACTTTGTTATACTGATCGCTGGTCTTATTGCATCACTCTACTTTGCCAGATGACTTACCACAGTCTCAAAGGCCATCGTTCCGGCAGATACCGGCTTTCCGGCGGGGTAGACGAACTGATCTGCGAAACTGACAAAGTAGATATAAACAGAGAATTACTAATGCCAAAAATTACCCAACTATCTCAATTAGACTTAAATAAAACCTACAGCTATGCCGATTATGTCACTTGGCAAATCAATGAAACCATCGAGCTGATTAAGGGCAAGATCATGCTGATGGCGCCTGCGCCGAATGTGAAGCATCAAGCTGTTTCTATGAATATAACGCGCCCATTGGCGACATTTTTTAATCATAAAAAATGTCGTCTCTTTGCCGCACCGTTTGACGTGCGTTTATACGACCGCAAAAAATCACTGTTAGCCAGTCAAGACATACACACTGTGGTACAACCTGATTTATGTGTGATTTGCAATCCTGAACTTTTGGATGAACAGGGCTGTAATGGCGCACCGGATTGGATTATTGAAATTCTGTCGAAAGGCAATTCCAAACGGGAAATGCAGGTTAAATATCAGCTTTATCAAGAAAGTGGTGTGCAGGAGTATTGGCTGGTGTACCCCGAACTGCAAGCTATCCATCAGTTTGTATTGGATGACAACGGGGTGTATCAGCTTAAACAGATGTACGCGGAGGACGATAAGATGTCACCCAGTTTATTTCCTGATTTGGAGGTAGATTTAACTGAGGTTTTTGAAACTTGGGCGGAGCAGTAACGTTGTTTTGATTCTCCTCACCCTACCCTCCCCAACAAGAGAGGGATTTTGTGCTTCGCGCTGGATAGTTACAATGAAACTAACAATGTATGTAATTTCAAGCACATAACGAGTAGCCTGGATGGAGCTTGCGGAATCCAGGGTTTCGTGGCCTCGACGCCCCGTATTACGCAAAGCTTCATACGGGCTACACAACTTTGCTGTGAAGCTAACAATGTTTGCAATTTCAACAAGCACATAGGTGACAAGCAAGCATCACTCTGCCCGCCCATTCATTTGCACCTTACCCCGGAAAACAAGATATTGATAACCGCTGTAGATCAGCATGACGGGGATCAAAAATCCGATACCCGAGAGCATGAATATTAATGTTTTGCTTGAGGATGCAGCATCGGTCAAGGCTATCGAGGCAGGCACCATAAAGGGATAGTAGCCGATAGTGACTGCTGTAAACGCGGCCATGGAAATGATTACACTCCAAAAAAACGCTCTTAATTCAAAGCCCTTCCGCAATGCCCGCATCAACATAATAAAGGCAACGATTGCCAGAACAAGAAACAAGTCCAGGTAACTGCCTGTTATTTTATCTGTCCATCGGGCTGCAAAATGAGGACTAATCCGGGATGCCCAGATGACTACCGCACTGAGAATGGCTATTTCCAGAATGGCGGCAGCATAAGAATGATCAATGATTATTCGTTGAACCGCACCTTCGGTTTTTATCATTAAATAGGTGGCACCCAGTAAGGTGTAGCCAGTGACTACACCTAATGCGACCAGCAGCGAAAAGGGCGTAAACCATCCCCACACATTGCCTTGTAAATTATCTTCTGTAATCCCTAATCCACCGATCAAACTGCCAAAGGCAATGCCCTGTGCCAGGCTCGCCACTAAGCTGCTGATGCCAAACCCCCAATTCCAAAAACTTGTATAACGATTATGGTGGCGGAATTCAAAGGCAACGCCACGAAAAATCAGCGCAAATAACATGACCATAATCGGGATATAAAGTGTTTGCAGGGCAATCGCAAACACCAGAGGAAAGGCACCGAATAATGCGCCGCCCAGCAACACCAGCCAGGTTTCATTGGCATCCCAGATACTTTCAAGACTGGTCATCATCATCGCACGATGCTTGTTATTCTTGCTCAAGAGACAAAGGATGCCGACACCCAGGTCAAAGCCATCCAAAATCACATACAAAAAAAGCATCAGGCCAATAATAAAAAACCAGATGTTAGCGAGCAGTGTATGAATTTCATTTTCCATAACCTGATGACCTCGAAATCGTTATCAAAAGGAAGTACATGTCAGAGAACCTCGAAAAACCCGTTACGATCATGGTTCGACAGGCTCACCACGAACGTAACGGGTGTTGACTTATAAAACACCGTTCGCGCTGAGCATGTCGAAGTGCGGGGTTATTCGAGGTTCTCATGTCATTTCATGCTGGCGGTAACAAAGTTAAATCAGGCCCTTTCTTGATAATACGGGCGGCAAACCTGAGGAACAAAATAAAAATGATGCTGTAGATGATAATGAAAGCTGCCAGGCTGACGGACACTACAGACACCGGAAGTGCTGATGCCGCATCCTTAGTGCGTAATATTCCGTAGATGACCCAGGGTTGACGGCCCACTTCCCGCACAATCCAGCCGCATTCTGTTGCAACATAACCCAGCGGTATTGAAGCGATCCAGGCGCGCAGCAGCCAGCGATTTTTGCCAATCGACATGGGCATTAATTGGCCTTTAAACCAGGCAACTGATGTCCACAAAGTTAGCGCCAAAAATGCCACGCCAATCGCTACCATGACCCGGAAGCTATAAAAAATTAACGGCATGACTGGCGGCTGATCGGCTTTGGCAAAGGAGGCTAATCCATGGACCTGTCCACTATGGTCGCCGGTTGCCAGGAGACTCAAACCGTTCGGAACAGAAATAGCCCAGTCATTTTTTTGCTCAGCCTTGTTGGGCCACGCCAATAAATTCCACCTGGCACCCTGACCTTCCGGGTTGGTCGTCCAATGCGCTTCGATAGCGGCACCTTTTGCCGGTTGGTTGGCAAATACCTCAAGACCACTGCCGTGCCCCAGAGATATTTGCACGGGCACCACGAAAACCACACCGACTAAAGCGATCTTAAAAGACTTGAGAAAAAAATCCGTATGTCTGTTTCTTGACATGTACCAAGCGGATAATCCGCCCACAACAAAGAGGCTGGTTGCCAGGCAGGCAAACCACATGTGCAGGACACCCCAGGGCGTATCTTTGTTAAAGATCGCTTCAAAATAACTGTCCACCACGATTCTGTTATTTTCCAGGTGAACGCCTGCCGGTGTTTGCATCCATGAATTAGCCACCAGAATCCAGAAAGCCGATAGCGATGCCCCTAAAGCCACCATACAGGACGCCAATAAATGAATGGCAGGCGGAACCCGCTGCCATCCGAACAGCATAATACCGAGAAAACCGGCCTCCAGCATAAAGGCCATCGCGCCTTCAAAGCCAAGAATATTGCCGAAGAACTCCCCAGCCATCATCGCAAAACGAGACCAGTTTGTGCCGAACTCAAACTCCATCGGCAGACCGCTGATAACGCCCACTGAGAAATTAAGCAGGAATAATTTGCCCCAGAAGCGGGCATGCCGATAGTAATCGACATCGTCTGTTTTCAGCCACAAACTCTCAAAAACCACCAGGAGGAGTGAAACACCCACTGTCGTAAGTGGCCATAAAATGTGAAATATGGCGGTTACGGCAAATTGCAGGCGGGATAAAAAGAGGGGGTCTTGTAAGATTTCCATAGGTAAAACCCTCCTATTGGAAGCACAAGGCATTTCAGTGTTACGCAGTATTGGTTTTTGTCAAACTTTCAAAACCGCGCCATGCTCAGCTATTGAGCATTAACTTTCACCTTTAACCCTGGTTTTTAAATGCGCTGCGAGCCGCTGCATGGCAGATGACGCATCATCCACTGCAAGATGGACGTTAATGATGCTGGGCATGCTTTGGTTTTCTAACGCACTTGACAATGCCTCTTCGAATTCTTCTTCTGTTCTGACATCGTATCCGCTTAAGGGGCCAAAGACTTCGCCCAGCCGATCAAAGCGCCAGGGACTGATATCGTTAAACGGGCCTTCAAGAATGAAGCGCTCGGTGCTGTAGCCCGCATTATTAAACACAATCACAATCGGATTCAGACCGAGATGGGCGTGGGTTGACAGCTCCGTACCGGTCATTTGAAAAGCGCCATCGCCAACCAGAATCAGCGCGCGATGATCAGGACGGGCGATTTGCGCACCCAGTGCCGCAGGTACGGCAAAGCCCATCGTCGCGTAGTAACTGGACGCCAGAAATTCGCTTTGTTCGTGCACCCGTAAATCAATAGAGGCAAACAGACAATCCCCGACATCGCAAATCACCATCATTTCCGGGCTAAGCACCTGATTGAGTCGTTCGACCAAACGAGCAGTCGACATGGGTCGATGGATTTGAGGAAATTTTTCCGCTTGCAAGGCAACCGGCGGCGCAGTGAATGCCTCACCCGTCGTTTTGACGGAACCCGACAAGGCCGACAGAAAATCCGCCAATGACACCCGGGGATAGCGATGCGCGCGAATGGTTACTTCATCCAGCGCGGCACGAACCATATGATGAGGATCAAGCTTGGCGGTATAGATGCCGGTATCGATGTCATTCAACGTGACGCCCAGCATCAGTAACAAATCCGACTGCTCGACCATATAACGGGCATGCTCCGAACTCATCGCGCCTTCATAAATACCCAGATAGGCAGGATGACGTTCGGCAATCACTGATTTTCCCGTCAATGTGGCGGCAACCGGTAAGTGCGAGCGCTCAACCAGTTCCAGCAAATCACCTTGCAAGCCACGACGATGCAACTCGACACCGGCAATAATCATAGGCGAAATCGATTGGGCCATTAATTCCAGGGTCTCAGCCACCGCCTCAGCCAACGCGCTTTCGTCACTGACAAACTGTTGCAGCGATTCAGCGGGCATCGGATAGCCTGAGACCATCACCAAGTCGCGGGGAATTTCGATATAGACCGGCTTGCAATAGCGGCGTGCAGCAGCGAGGGCATGATCTATCTGACGAAAAGCAATCACCGGGTCATTGAGCACCACGGTTGCACAGGTAATACGTTCAAAAATTTCGCGCTGGAAGGTAAAGGGACCAAAACGGTGATGAATTAAGGGATCATCCAGCTGTTCGCTCACGCCTGGTGCACCACTGATGACTATCACGGGCGATGATTCAGCATATGCACCGGCAACTGCATTTACGGTATTTAAAGCCCCAACCCCGTAAGTCACAGCCAGCGCGCCCATGCCCTGACAGCGGGCATATCCATCAGCCGCAAAGGCCGCACAGTCTTCACGGGTAGTGCCTATATGCTTAACGGGGCTTTTCACCATCAGGTCATAAAAGCCGAGCACATAATCGCCTGGAACGCCAAAGACATGCTTTACACCGGCTTCGTATAAACGCTTGAGGAGATATTGCCCGATAGATTCAAAGTGGGGGGTGCTCATATTGATTTATCCTCTAAAAGTACAAATCAACGGCCAAAGTAAGAAGCTATGGCCGGGGGAATCAAGTTAAACCATATACCTTAGATTTATGACTGAGCAAGTCATTTCGCTATTTGTAAATTGGCTCAATAAACATCAATTGAAAAACGCCAGTTGGTGGTAAATTGGCAAAAAATCTGATTTATTAGCATTGCCCTCATGCAATGCAGGCTTCCTGAGAAATCGACATGATTGACTTGCTCTATGAATTGCTCGGCAAAACCGGCTATGTACACCCCTTGCACCCGCCCTTCACCCATGGGCCGATTGGCGCCATCATCGTTGCCTTTTGTTTTGGTTTGGGTGTGATAGCCTGGCGTCGACAAAGCTTTATGCAATCTGCCTACCATGTCGTTGTGATTGCCTTTGTGTTGTATTTTCCTACCGTATTGGCCGGCATCATGGATTGGCAATACTTTTATTCCGGGGCATGGATATTCCCGATTCAAGTCAAAGTCGCGCTGGCGATTCTGCTGTTTGTACTGTTATCGATTACGCTGATTGTCGGACGAAAGCCGGATGTGCGCCCGGTTGTAATAGTTCCTTTACTCTTTCTGTGCCTTGGCAACGTACTGGGACTGGGCTATTTCGGCGGCCAACTCGTTTATGAAGGCCGCACACCCTCCGTAGAAAAAGAACTCATACCAGGACGCCAAGTGTTTATAAGTCACTGTTCGGGGTGCCACGCCAACGGCGGAAATATTCTTTATCCTCATCTGCCGCTGCGAACCGCACCGCAATTGCTCAGTTATGAAGGTTTTATTGCCTTTGTCAGATATCCTACTCTTCCGGATGGATCCAAAGGGCCGATGCCAAACTTTACGGAACAAACGCTTTCCGATCAGCAAGCTCGCGAGCTTTATAACTACATTGTCAACGGCCTTGCTAAACCGGCCAGAGTGGGTATATCCAACTAATCAATGTCTTAAATTTTGACTAAAAAACATGAAATTGAATCTGGAAAAAATTAACGGCTTTAGCGTGCTGACAGTCAACGAAGAACGCATCGACGCGCACAATTCCGGCGAGTTAAAAGAATATCTTTTGCAGCTGATCGATAAGGGAGACATCCAAATCATCGTATTGCTGGCAAATGTTCGGTTTATTGATAGCTCGGGCTTGGGGGCGTTATTATCCGGCAACAAACAGGTGGCTGCAAAATCCGGAAAGTTTGTGTTGTGTGCCATCCAGCAACAAGTAATGTCGATGTTTGAATTGACCCGCTTAAATCGGGTGTTTGAGATTTATGCTGATCTCAATGATGCTTTTAATACAGAAAACTAGAGGCTAGCCATGTGCACTTCCGTGATACAGGTAGACGTCATTATCCCAACGCACACCAAATACCTGGATTTAATCGGTAGCATCGGCGAGCGCATTGCCAAAGAGCTGGATAATTTTACCGGCGACCGTGAAGCTTTGGCTTATCAATTAAATCTCGTGTTAACCGAAGCCACCGTCAATGCCATAAAACATGGCAACGATAGCAATCCTCAAGATACGGTAAGAATCTCGATCCATTTGTATGACAAGGAATTAAACATCAAGGTTTACGATCATGGTCAAGGCTTTGACTTGGCTAACGTACCGCTGCCCGACTTTGAAAATCCGAAAGAAAGCGGTATGGGCATATACCTGATTCGCTCCTTGATGGATTCTGTCACTTACACAAAACAGGAAGCATGTAATGTGTTGGAGATTGTTAAATATCTTAATTAAAAGCTCTCCTTCATATAGTCGGCATGCCCCTCCGAACAACTGCATAGAAGCCCAAAATGATAAAGCAGACTGATTCTTGGAATAATCAATATAAATCCCTCACCTTAAGAGCCTTAGGCCAACACTCCGGTTTGGCCTTATGGCAGAAAACCCATGAATTGTTTCCGGCCGATTATCAGGCTCTCATTTCTCCGCGCTATGCACTGAACGATATTTTACAACTTGAGCGTTTACACAACAGCAAACGCGAAAGTGTCAGCTTGGTTAAGCCTTACGCCCAGCGTCCTTACTATCGGCTGCATTTTTACAGCCACGAGGAACGTTATCTCGATGAGTTTATTCCGGTACTGGAAAACCTGCATTTACGGGTGATGGATCAGGTGCAATTCACTTTTAGCATTGAGGGCGAGAGTGCAACCATTAAAAGTTTCACCATTAAAGCCGCGCATCACCAGTTTGCCTCATTTAGCTTATTAAAAAACCGCTTACTGGAAACCATTCAGACGGTTATGGAAGGTCGGGTTGAAAACGATGCCCTCAACAAATTATGCGTGCTGGCGGGCATGGGCTGGCAAGACATTGATGTGCTGCGCGCTTATCGAAACTATTTCCTGCAGTTAGAACATCGCACCAGTCGAGCCAGTTTCCACCATGCTTTGATCAACAATCCCCAGGTTGCCGTAGGTTTATTCAACTATTTTGAAGCGCGCTTTCGACCCAATCCGGATTGGCAAGATCCCATGCTCAGAGAGGAGCAGGTACTGTTTCCTCTGCGCCTACAATTGCTTGAAAATATGGCCTCGGTCGCTGACATCAATGACGACCGGATTTTACGCACCGTTTTTAACCTAATCGATGCTACCGTCAGAAGCAACTTTCATCTACGGCGTTGCTGCGATGATTACTTTATCGCCTTTAAAATAAACAGCTTAGGGGTGATTGACATGCCTGCCCCCAGGCCGCAATTCGAAATTTATGTGCACAGTGTCGATATGGAAGGCATTCATTTACGCGGAGGCAAAATCTCGCGCGGCGGCATTCGCTGGTCAGATCGTCTAGATGATTTCAGAACGGAAATTTTGGGTTTGATGCAAACCCAAATCAGCAAAAATGCGTTGATTATCCCTACCGGGGCAAAAGGCGGCTTTGTCGTAAAAAGGAACGGCTCGAACCGCGATTTCAAAGCGGCCGGGAAAAGCGCGTATATCCAATTGATGCGCGGTTTGCTGGACTTAACGGACAATTATCACGATAACACTATCGTTAGTCCTGAGGGTATCGTCGTCCACGACGGCCCTGATCCTTATTTGGTGGTTGCAGCCGATAAAGGCACTGCCCAATTTTCAGATATTGCTAATGGTGTTGCCGCGGATTATCAGTTTTGGCTCGGCGATGCCTTTGCCAGCGGCGGATCCTTTGGCTACGACCATAAAGCCTTGGGCATCACTGCCCGAGGGGCATTTGAATGTATCCAGCGACATTTTCGTGAGTCCGGAAAAGACATTTCACAAGAATCTTTTACCGTCATCGGCATTGGCAGTATGGACGGCGATGTCTTTGGCAACGGCATGCTGTTTTCGCCCGGCATTCGTTTACTGGCAGCGTTTAGCGGTCAGCACATATTTATCGACCCCAATCCTTTGACCAGCGACGTCCCATTCAATGAACGCAAACGCCTGTTCGAACTGCCCGGTTCAAGCTGGAATGATTATGATCGCAAGCTAATTTCTGAAGGCGGCGGCGTTTTTTCCCGAGCCGCTAAAGACATTCCGCTCTCACCGGAAATTAGAACTTGGCTCGGCATTCGTTATAAATCCATCGATGGAGAATCCTTGATTCGGCACCTGTTAGTCGCACCGGTGGAATTGCTCTGGCTTGGCGGCATAGGTACCTACGTCAAAGCCGGCAACGAAAAGCCCGAAGAAGTTGGTGACCGTGGTAACGACAATGTCCGCGTTAATGCCTGTGACTTGCGTGCAAAAATTGTCGGCGAAGGTGCCAATTTGGGTTTTACCCAAAAAGCACGGATTGAATTCAATCTGGCAGGCGGGCGGATTAATACCGATGCCGTCGACAACTCTGCCGGAGTCGACACCTCCGACCACGAAGTAAATCTTAAAATCCTGCTGACGCGCTTACACAAACAACAAGTGATAGACGACTATCAATCCGTCTTCATTGACATGACAGACGCGGTGAGCCAATTGGTACTGGCCGACAACATGGCACAAAGCCTGTGTCTTTCACTAGATCAACGCCGATGTGCTTATAACTCCGCGGTATTTTTGGCAGTCGCCGAACATTTGGAAGCCGCCGGTTTTTTGGACAGAGCCGTTGAGTCCTTTGGACAACTTAAAGACATTCAAGCCCGCCCCGGCCAAGTGCTCTCGCGTCCGGAACTAGCGGTATTAATGTCCGCCGGCAAAATGTACTTAACCCAGCAACTATTGGATCAAGCGGAACATCTGCATGATGAATGTTACGATGACTATTTACAGGCCTATTTCCCGGCTTCGTTCAGGGAGCAGTTTAAACAACATCTTGCCGACCACCCCTTGGCGACGGAAATAAAAGCCACCGTCATCAGTAATCAGATCATCAACCAAGCCGGTATCGGTTTTTTAAGTCAACCAGACAATGCCTTGGCGATGGTCAATTGCTATCTGGCCTTTGATAAAATCCTGCAGGCCAGCGGGTTAAGGCTAGCAATTGCTGAGTTGAAAAACACCATTCCGGTGGATCTTCACTATCAATTGCTGTTGCAAATTGAACAAACATTAAGCAATTTCTGCCGCTGGTCTGTCGCGCAAAATCACAACATTCGCCCTGAGCCACTCACGATAGAACGCTATCGCGATTATTTAAAAGCCTATCAAGCTCATAGTGTTAGACAGTCTTCTGATGAACTGCAAGAACAAATAGCCGTTTACCTAGAGGCACAAATTCCGCCGGAACTCGCCCAAGCACTGGCTCTTCTTAACAAGATGCAGGACTTCCCATTCATGGTGGTGCTGGTAACGAAAACCCGACAAGACGCAATGAGCGTGCTAGCGTTCATGCATGATATAAATGAAACTTTCAAACTCCATGACATTCAGCAACAGTTGGCAAAAATACCGCTACGCGATCATTGGGGAAAAACCGTCAGCCAAGACTTGCAGGCAGACATTCAAGAGTTAACAGCCCAATTAATTGATAAAATCCTGCTAAGCCAGACTCAAAACTGTGCTGAATATT
The DNA here is from genome assembly GCA_013141375.1 of Methylococcaceae bacterium. Lineage (GTDB taxonomy): Bacteria > Pseudomonadota > Gammaproteobacteria > Methylococcales > Methylomonadaceae > JABFRC01. Next base: position 10,557 of record JABFRC010000079.1, read on the forward strand.
TGCAGTTGCTGGTCGCTAATCAGTCGTTTGAACACTACAAAAAAACGTATCAGGAAGTCCAAAAAACAACACCTGCAAATTTATTGGCTTATGTAACGTTAATTAAAATTCTGCAAAAGATGCTTGGTCTCAGGCCGTAAGATTTCAAAATGAAAACAGTTCTAGCCTTTCTCAGCCTGTGTTTGGCAAGTCATGCTGCCTTTGCAGCTGCCACACTTACCGACCACGAAAAATCCGACATTGTCACGGCACATAATCAATGGCGCAGCCAGTTGAAAATCCCGCCACTTAAATGGTCAACTTCGATCGCAAATATTTCAAAAAATTATGCCAATCAATTGAAAACTACTCAGGATTGCAATCTCAGCCATAGCCATACCAACGGTTTAGGAGAGAACCTGTTCTGGGCCAGCCCCTTAAGTTATTCTGATGGCAAATCCGAAGTGCAAGCCTTAACTCCAAAGCAGGTAATTGATGAGTGGGGTAACGAAAAAGCTGATTACCACTACGCCACCAATAGCTGCGGATGGGGCAAAGTCTGTGGTCATTACACGCAGATTGTTTGGAAAGCCACCACGGAAGTCGGTTGCGCCAAAGCCGTTTGTGCAGATAAATCGCAAGTCTGGGTGTGCAATTACAAACCGGCAGGCAATTTTATTGGCGTTAAACCTTATTAATCATATCTATCGAGACAAACCATGAGCAGCATTATCGAAATCAGCGAATCCGTCCGTCATTACTATGGCGAAGTCTTGCAATCCAGCAGTGATTTAAAAACCAGCGCTTGTTGCACTATCGATGCCTTCCCATCCCATCTCAAGCCATTACTGGCGCAATTGCACCCGGAAGTAATAGAGCGTTTTTATGGCTGCGGATCACCGTTACCGCCGGCATTGCCTGGCTGTACGGTATTGGATTTAGGCTGCGGTTCCGGCCGAGACTGTTATTTACTGTCCCACTTGGT
>JABFRC010000359.1 GCA_013141375.1 Methylococcaceae bacterium
ACAAATATTGCGTATCAATAAGCGACCAACCGGCAACACACTGACGTTGTTTGCTGTCAACGTCAACAAGCCATCGTGTTGCATATCTGCCAAAGCCAACAATTCATCGGCAAAATAATCCGAAAAATCAATACCAAACTGTTGTTCGATGCGGCTGAAATCCAGCGCAAAATGGCAAATCAGTTGGGTAATCACTTCACGGCGCAACTTGTCATCGTCGTTTAAGTCAACACCTTTAAATACCGGCAATTTGTCGAGCTTGATCAACTCATCGTATTCGTCCAGCTCTTTTACATTCTGGATATAGGCATCGCCCACCCGACCAATTGAAGTAATCCCCAATCCCACCAAATCGCAATCCGAATGCGTGGAATAGCCCTGAAAATTGCGATACAACTTACCTTCACGTTGGGCAACCGCCAGCTCATCATCAGGCTTGGCAAAATGATCCATGCCGATGTAAACATAACCGGCTTCGGTAAGTCTATGCCCAACCATTTGCAAAATAGCCAACTTAACGTCAGCCGAAGGCAAATCAGCATCGTTAATCTGCCGTTGGGTTTTAAACCGCGTCGGCATATGGGCATAATTAAAAATGGAAAAGCGGTCAGGCGACACCGCTAACACTTTTTCCAAAGTATTCGCGAAAGTGTCTACCGTTTGCAGCGGCAGCCCATAGATTAAGTCGATATTGGTTGAGCGAAAGCCCTCAGCTCTGGCCGCTTCAAGTACAGCAAAGGTTTGTTGTTCACTTTGTAGCCGGTTCACGGCTTTTTGCACCGCTGGATCAAAATCCTGCAACCCTAAACTAATACGATTGAAACCAAGCTCTCGCAATTGTTTGATGGTCTGGTCGTTGGTTTCCCGAGGGTCAACCTCAATTGAATACTCGCCCTCATCGTCATTTCTTAAATGAAAATGTTCGCGAGTCGCTGCCATCAATTGCTGCATTTGCCCATAACTTAAAAACGTCGGTGTACCGCCGCCCCAATGCAATTGATTGACCACTCGACTGTTGTCAAATAGCGCTCCCTGCATAGCCACTTCTTTCAATAAATTTTTAAGATAAGGTTCGGCATGACTGCGATTTTTGGTGACAATTTTATTGCAGGCGCAATAAAAACAGACGGTATCGCAGAACGGAATATGAAAATACAGCGAAAGCGGCCCGCCAGCGGCATTCGACTTGGCAATGTGTTTTCGATAATCCAGATCGGTAAACCCCGAATGCAGCTCCAGCGCAGTAGGATAAGAGGTATAGCGCGGCCCGGCCTTGTCGTAACGATTAATCAGATCAAGGTTAAATTGTATTGATTGATCCATAACTGTCATAGTAAACGCTCATATACTGATTGATAACGACTGACACTGGCAGCCCAGTTGCGTTCTGTTTCAACAAAATTTCTACCGGCAATTCTGAGGGCATCCCAGTGCTGGCGGTTATTCAATAAATCCAACACAGTGCTGGCCAGAGCCCCGGCATCACCCGCCTTAAACAAGCGCCCGTTAACTCCGTCTCGAATTAATTCGATATGACCGCCAACATCAGAGGCCACCACCAATCGTCCTTGCGCCATTGCCTCGAGCGGTTTTAACGGCGTCACCAGTTCCGTCAAGCGCATTGATAAGCGTGGATAAACAAAAATATCCACCTGATTATAATAATCCTGCACTCGATCATGGGACACTCGACCGGTAAAAATAACGTATTCGGATAAAGCAAGCTCATCGACTTTCCGGCGAATAAGCTGTTCTTGAGGACCGCCACCCACCAGTAATAAACGGGTATCCGGCTGCTTTTCGACAATGTTGGGCAAAGCATCCAGCAGCAGTAACAGGCCTTCGTAAGCATAAAAAGAGCCGATAAAGCCCAGTACTATTTTGCCCTGCAAGCCCAATTCGGCACGTATGCTCTGATCTGCCTCGACCCCGTAAGTAAAGTGTTCAATATCGACAGCGTTTGGAATGACTGTGATTTTGTCAGCGGCAATGCCCCGACTAACGATATCTGCGCGCAAGCCCTCACAAATAGTTGTTACCGCATTGGCACGTCTGAATACATGAGATTCCAAAGCCTTGGTAACGTGATAACGCACACTGCCTTCGTGAGTCGTACCGTGATCAACCGCCGCATCCTCCCAAAATGCCCGGCATTCGTACACCAGAGGCAGTTTGTATTTTTTAGCCGCACTAATCGCTGCCAGTCCGTTTAAAGCTGGGGAATGGGCATGCAGGATATCCGGTTTTATTTCCGGAATGATCTCATCCAATCGTTTAGACAGCGACTGCACAATGGCCCATTGATTGACAACTGGCAATCTGGAAAGCAAACCCTGTGGTGCCTCCGAACGATAGAAGGTCAATCCATCTACGGTTTCTACAACGTCTGTAGCAACACTATGTTTGGCAGAAGTCACATGAAACGTTTGCCAACCCAGTTTGCGCTGCTGTTCCAAAATCGCTCGGGTTCTAAAGGTATAGCCGCTATGCAGCGGAATGGAGTGGTCAAGAATATGCAATATTTTCATAACTGGAATGATTTACCTGGTAGGTATAGCTCTTGATAAACCCCAGCAACGCCCATGAAAACATTACGGGATTTATACGGTCCGGCATTTTTACGTTTAAGCCCCCTAAAGTCAACTTTGCCCCACGTTCATTCATACCGACAAATTTGAATGGTTTAGCAAACACTAATACTATGGCCTTTGCTTCAATCACTTTTTTCAGGAGTCACTCATGCGTAAATCCATAAAATTCTCATTTTCCAGTCTGGCTGCAGTTATTGTTTTAATGGGGGCGGCGAGTACTTGTCGCAGTGAAGGCACATTCGAAAACATCTCACCGAAACAGGCCGCCGCCGAGTTTTCAGAAAAAAAGGCCATCATCGTAGATGTGCGCGAAGATAACGAATGGCAAGAACAACATATTCCCGGCGCCATTCACATTCCGTTAGGACAATTAAAAGCCAGATTATCTGAACTTGAAGCTTACAAAAACAGCGAAATCATTACCCAGTGTCGCAGCGGCGGCCGCTCGGCAAAAGCAGTCGATCAACTAAAAACGGCTGGATTCAACAATGTACATAGTCTGGAAGGGGGCATACAAGCTTGGGAAAAAGAAGGACTGCCACTTAAATAAAAAACAATCACCGACTAACCTTCTCTATTTGAGATAGGTTAGTCGACATGAATTTCCTTTATCTTTCATAGAGTTGATCCACCAAGTTTTTAAACCATGGTGGCCGAAACACCATCACATATAAAATCAGCATTTCAAGAATAGGAAGTGGTATTACATGCAAAACGATTAATACCAGCAAGATTAAAAAGCAAAAAACCAGCTTAGGAAAAAATGATGTTGTTTTCATGGTTAGACATTCCACTGCATTAATTTAGCTCAACAATCGAGCCGATAATTTGACTGACAAGGCCTTAGATTACTCGCTTCTTAGCGTTAATTTCATAAAATCAATAAAACCTTGTACCTAATCTGACTGCCAAGAACTAAACAGCGCTGTTGCTTTTTTTAAAAAATAAGAGATCCTGAGTATTCTGGTATGGTAAAACATTAGCCAATACGCTGAATAATTCTTGGTCTTCAAATGATGATCAGACCCTGTATGCCTTATGAGCAACAGCCATAAGCTATTTACGAAACAAAATGTGCGTAATTTAGGAATGCTTTCAATCATCATTTTTCGAGGCATTTTAAAAGCGCTGCTTTGACACACCACTTTAAATTTTCTTCTAACTTCATTTATTTTTTCGAGAGATCCTCATGCGAGCAACTAAAAAAACATCAAAAATCAATGTAGCTTTATTTTTCTTTAGCAGTCTGCTTTCTGCTACGACTGCAATAGCGGCAACAGATCTTGAAGCCCAAGACAGTTTTGTCAAAGCTCGCATTAAGAATCATGAAAAAACAATGGATCATTCCGCGCATGAAAACCAAATTGATAAAAGCCTCGACTTTCATGGCATATTTTATGGATTTCTGCCCTGCAAAGATTGCAACGGCATAAAAGCGACCCTGTCATTAAAACAAAATAACAATTATCTATTAGTGACACAGCCTGCTAAAGAGTCTTCACGAGAGTTTTATGAAAAAGGCAAATACGACTGGAATGATGAAAAGCATACGCTTATGTTGACACCTACTAAGGGCGGCACCAGCATCCGACTATACCAGATTGAAAATGAAGGCACGCTGGTTCAACTCAATGAGGACGGCTCCCGAGCCTCCCATGATGCCGATCAATATGTCTTACGCAGCAGCGACACCGTGAAAGCGCGTGAAGTGCATATTCATTAGACTGCCCTATCGGTTTTAAATGCATCATATTGGCATCCACCAAAATCATTGCCGGATACAAAAGAGCAACAAAATTTTGGTGGTTCAGTCTGAATTAACTTCAACGCTGCACCCGACTAGCACGCAGATTTTTTGCTGTTGTTTCATGTATTAATTCATAATCTGTCTGTGGCTCAGAGATTTTAGTCATCTCCCTGAAAGCTCCATTACCGTTAACCTGCGTATCGGTAAGCCAAAGTTTTACTGCGATCAAACCTGATATGGAATTGAAAGCTTTGTTCCAAATTTTTTATATTTAAATTTCTCATGCCAAAAGCAAGCCTGATCAATAAACTATTTAGAAAAGAAGTATTAGCCCTGTCAGCCTACAAAGTAGCTGATGCCAGCGGGTTAATTAAACTCGACGCTATGGAAAACCCCTACAGCTGGCCCGAAGAGATTAAAAACCTGTGGTTAGAATCTATCAAAGAATGCCAGCTCAATCGATACCCGGATCCCGAAGCTAAGCAGCTCGCCAACACGATAAAACGAGTCAACAATATACCTGAGCAATTTGAGATATTGCTAGGTAATGGCTCCGATGAAATCATTCAACTGCTATTAATGGCCTTACCACCCAATGCCCATGTTTTAGCGCCAGATCCTGGTTTTGTGATGTACAAACAACTAAGTCAAAGCCTTGGCTTAACGTATCACGGCATTCCCTTGCTGACCGATAGCTTCGATTTAGATTTACCTGCCATGATCGCCGCCATCGAAAAACATCAACCTTCGGTGATTTTTCTTGCTTATCCGAACAACCCTACCGGCAACTTATTTAATACCAAGGCAATTCGGGAAATTATCACAAAGGCGGCTGGCCTGGTCATTCTGGATGAAGCGTACGCGCCTTTTGCCGATGCCAGTTTTATCAGCGAATTGCCAAACCATGCCAATTTGCTGGTGATGCGTACAGTTTCGAAATTAGGCCTGGCAGGCCTGCGACTGGGCTATATTGCTGGTGATCCGGCCATCATTGAGCAGCTCAATAAAATCAGATTGCCTTACAACATCAACATTTTGACGCAGGCAAGTACAGACTTTGCTCTCAATCACCACAGCCTGTTTGATCAGCAAACTGCCGAAATCAAAGTCGAACGAGCGAATGTGCATGATCAACTCAAGCAACTTGAAGGGATTACTGCATTTCCAAGTGCAGCAAACTTCATTCTATTTAGGACACCAGCAAATCAAGCAGACAACATTTTTGCGGCGATCAAAAAACAGGGCGTCTTAATTAAAAATCTTAACCCTCAAGGCGGCCTTCTTAAAGATTGCCTCCGTGTCACCATAGGCAAGCCAGAGGAAAACTCGGCATTTTTAAGTGCTTTGCGTAACGGTCTTTTATCTTAAAATTTGAACATAACGTCGAATTAAGTAAACCGCAAACTAAGGGTGCTTCAAATGGCGTAAGTTTTAATGGTATATTGCCGCGCAAGAATAACCATAATAAGAAATAACACTGCGCCCAAAAGCGCAGCACACTTCAGGAGAGTTTCAGAATGATTAATGAAGGCGTTGATAAGTCCAAGCGCCAGTTTCTGACGTCGGCGTTAACCGTAGTAGGCGCGGTTGGCACGGGTTATTTAGCTGTCCCTTTTCTTGCACAAATGCAGCCCAGTGTTAAAGCCATGGCTGCAAGCGCACCAGTCGAAGTTGACATCAGTAAAATTGAGCCCGGCCAGTTAATTAGAGTGGCTTGGCGAGGCAAACCGGTATGGATACTCAACCGTACCCCCGATGTGTTAGAAACACTCAAAACGTTAACCCCCCAATTGAGAGATCCTTTATCAAAAGAATCTAGCCAACCCGTAAACACTACCAATCCGGAACGTTCAATCAAACCGGAAATTTTTGTTGCCGTTGGATTGTGTACACATCTGGGTTGTTCTCCCACCTTTCGACCGGAAGTTTCCCCTCCCGATCTGGGTGAAAACTGGAAAGGCGGCTTTTTTTGCCCTTGTCATGGATCATGGTTTGACCTTGCTGGCCGCGTATATAGCGGTGTACCTGCGCCCACCAATCTTGAAGTTCCCCCTTACCGATACATTACTGATACCCAGTTAATTATCGGTGAAGACAATCAACAGGAGAAAGGTGCATGAAACCAAGCCGTTTAACCTTATGTGGCAATTGGATTTTAGAGCGTTTCCCCCTGACTACGCTCTGGAACGAACACATGGCGCATTACTACGCGCCAAAAAACTTTAACTTCTGGTATTTTTTCGGTTCACTAGCCTTACTGGTCTTAGTCAATCAATTTGCTACCGGCATTTTATTGACGATGAATTACAAACCAGATGCAAAATTAGCCTTCGACTCTGTTGAATACATCATGCGTGATGTCAACTGGGGCTGGCTGGTTCGCTACATGCATTCCACGGGTGCATCGGCATTTTTCATCGTGGTTTATCTACACATGTTCAGAGGCCTAATTTATGGCTCATTCAAGCATCCACGCGAATTGATCTGGATTTTTGGCATGTTGTTATTTGTCGCCTTGATGGCAGAAGCCTTTATGGGATACCTGTTACCTTGGGGGCAAATGTCTTATTGGGGCGCGCAAGTAATTATCTCCTTATTCAGTGCGATTCCAGTAGTTGGAGATGAGCTTTCCTTATGGGTCAGGGGCGATTATGTTGTCTCTGACGCCACGCTTAACCGATTCTTTGCTTTCCATGTCATCGCCGTGCCATTGGTGCTGGTGTTATTGGTATTTTTACATATCGTTGCACTGCATGAAGTAGGCTCAAACAATCCTGACGGTCTCGATCTTAAGAAAATAAAGCAAACCGGACGCCGCAAATCTGACGAGGAAGAAGAGGAACAGAACCTGAAAAGCAACAATCCTGACTTAAAAATCATGGATAGCATTCCTTTTCATCCTTACTACACAGTCAAAGACCTTGTCGGCGTCGCTGTGTTTTTACTGTTTTTTGCCACAGTCATTTTCTTTATGCCGGAAATGGGCGGTTATTTTCTCGAGCATGCCAATTTTATTCCGGCTGACCCGATGAAAACACCTGAACATATTGCTCCTGTTTGGTATTTCACGCCTTTCTATGCGATTTTGCGCGCAATACCCGACAAGTTTGCCGGCGTCATCGGCATGGGTGGCGCTATTGTCGTATTGTTCTTATTGCCCTGGCTGGACCGCAGCAAAGTAAGATCAATTAGATATCGTGGCGGCATCTTCAAAAAAGCGGTATTGCTCTTTGTGATCAGCTTTTTGGCCCTGGGTTATTTAGGAACTCAACCTGCCACGCCAACTGCGACTACCTTTGCAAGAATATTTACAGTTATTTATTTTGGTTTCTTCCTGCTAATGCCGCTCTACACACGCTGGGAGAAATCCAAACCATTACCCAAACATTTGACCTATCAACCTAGCCTTGAAGAACGTTTACCCGTACTGATTGATGCAGTCAATGAAATGATTGTCATCACTCCGGTCAAACTAGAAGACGGCACAGTGGTTAACAAAAGAAAACCGGATGCACGCGGAATTCTTAATGTCATCACTCGATTAGCAATAAGACTAAAAAAGAGCCTCGATTGATATGAAAAATATAAAAACACTAATTTTATTGTTTGCGATTTCTCTCGGGGTACAGGCATCTGAGGGCGTCGCTCTTCAAGAAGCTGATTTTGACCTGACCGACAACGCTTCTTTACAACGCGGCGCTAAACACTTTGTCACTTATTGTTTGGGTTGCCATTCAATAAAACATATTCGTTACTTGCGTATAGCCCAGGATATCAATGTCGACCAGAAGAAAATGCTGGAAGATATTGCTCCCGAAGGTGCAAGTATCTATGACCAAGTACACAGCGCGATGAATGCTCACGATGCAGAAAAATGGTTTGGCACACAACCACCCGACCTGTCTTTGATTGCTCGTTCACGCGGTGCAGATTGGCTTTATAGCTATCTAAAGGGCTTTTATATTGATAAAGCCAGGCCGTTTGGTGTCAATAACGTGGTTTTTGAAGATGTCGGCATGCCTAATCCATTATGGCAACTACAAGGCCAACAAAAACCGACGTACCAAACTATTGAAGGTAAAAAGACAATTGCCAAACTGATCTTGGAAGAACATGGCACGCTGTCTGACAAGGAATTTGATCGCGTAGTAAACGATTTAGTCAACTTCCTGGTATACGTTGGAGAACCGGTGCAACTGGAAAGAAAAAGCATGGGCAAGTACGTTATATTCTTTATCTTGATGTTTGGCGTTCTCGCCTATCTACTGAAAAAGGAATACTGGAAAGACGTACATTGATGATGAAAGCTAACAGGGATGTTTTCACTTTCAGCACAAAACTCCGCTACATTTTTGGCTCAATCCAAAAATTATCCGATCGTGTTACAATACAACCTTTTATTGCTTTACCACCTCAAAAAGGTTGTTATTTGTGACAAACATTAGTACTCGCAGATCTACCATGACACTATTTTCATCACCTACATGCGCATTAAGTCATTGCGCTCGATTTGTCTTGCTCGAAAAGGGCATAGTTGCTGATGTTGAATTTTACGACCCAGCCAATCCCCCGGCTGACTTAATCGAACTGAATCCGAACGGCGTATCGCCAACATTGATTGAACGCGACCTGGTGCTTTATGACTCACGCATCATCATGGAATATCTTGATGAACGATTCCCTCACCCGCCTCTTCACCCGATGGATCCGGTTTCAAGAGCAACCGCCAGAATGTTGATTAAGCGCATTGATCAGGATTGGTATCAGTTACTCGACGAAATATTGAGTTCAGGTGAGAAGAAATCGGCCCGCACCAAAAAATTACTGCGTGAAAGCATAATCTCGGTTACACCGGCATTTGCAGCTCGCCCCTTTTTCATGAGCGATGAATTCTCAATGGTTGACTGCGTTGTTGCACCGCTGTTATGGCGTCTTCCCAGTATTGGCATTGAGTCTTCCTCTCTTAATGACGTCATTAATAATTACGCACTGCGTATATTTAACCGCCCGGCATTCAGACACAGCCTGAGTGATGCCGAGAAAGAAATGAACGAGATATAAAATGAACTCCTTGAAGCCCTATCTGATCCGTGCAATATACGAATGGATAGTCGATAACGATTTAACGCCACATCTTCTGGTGGACGCCGAAAGCACCGACGCTATCTTGCCATTGGAATTTATAGAAGACGGCAAGATAGTGCTCAATATTAGACCGCAGGCCATACAGGGGCTTTCTCTTGGCAATGACTTCATCGAATTCAATGCCCGTTTCAGCGGCAAGCCGATGCATATAGTCACGCCAATCTCGGCTGTATTAGGTATTTACGCAAGAGAGAACGGCAAAGGCATGGTCTTCGATCGCGAAGATGAAAACAACAATGACGAGCCACCGCCAGAAAAGAAGCCTACTCCAACCAAGCCTCATTTGCGGGTTGTAAAGTAGAAACTCAATTTGTATTTGGATTTACCAACGTTAGATTGTTACCTTTAATAATATTGATTCTCGAGGTGAGCCATGAAATTTTCAATACATTCCCTTTCTTTCTTGTTGGTTTTTGGCTATTTGTTCTCAAGTTCGGCGCCTGCGGCAGATGCCAAAGCAGGGGAAAAAAAATCTGAAGTTTGTTTAGGCTGCCACGGCCAAAATGGCAACAGCAACAGTGTTCAATGGCCTAAATTAGCCGGTCAACAAACCACCTATTTGGAAGTTCAATTACACGCCTTCAAGTCTGGTCACCGCAGCAATACGATGATGCAAGCAATAGCAGCAAACTTAAGCGACGACGATATTAGCGACTTAGCGGCTTATTATTCAAGCCAAAAACCTTCAAGTGCCGGAGCTGACGCAGTTATAGCAAAAGCAGGCCAACCCAAGGCAAGCATGTGCCTAGGTTGCCACGGCATTCAAGGCGAAGGCAAAGGTCAGTTTCCAAAACTTGCCGGTCAACACCCAGACTATCTTGCAGCACAATTGAGCAGCTTTAAAAATGGCTCCCGCAAAAGCGGCCCTATGCAAGCGGTAGCATCTGGCTTAAGTGAAGCCGATATCAAAGAAATATCCGCTTACTTCGGCTCACTGTAAAACTAAATACTCATGTTTAAAGAGGCGGCATTTATGCCGCCTTTTTTATGTACTCCATAATGCCAACCAAGACCAAAAAGCTTGCGCTTTATCATTTCGGTCAATAACCATTTAAAGCTATGAATCACATCAAATCTCAACGGAATTTTCTGTTTATATTCGTATTTGCTGCGACATTGTTTTTTAGCGCAACCTTAATGTTCTTGTTACAGCCTCTGTTTGGCAAGATTTTATTGCCCTTGCTAGGAGGCACACCGGCGGTTTGGAATACTTGCATGGTGTTTTACCAAAGTATTTTATTTTTAGGTTATCTCTACGCCCATATCGTCTCGACAAAACTCCAGTCGACATCTCAAATTAAGTTACATGCCGCAATTATTTTGCTTAGCTTTCTGGCACTTCCGCTGGCTTTACCTGACAACACAACGCCACCAGCACTGGATAATCCAACCTTCTGGATAATATGGACATTATTTCTGTCCATCGGCCTACCTTTTTTTGTGGTCTCAACCACCGCCCCACTGATGCAAAAATGGTTTTCCACTCTGGGCCATGACAGCAGCAGCGATCCTTATTTTCTGTATGCAGCCAGCAACGCCGGCAGTTTACTCGCCTTGCTAAGCTACCCATTTATTATCGAACCAAGTATTGGCCTAGAACATCAGAAAATTTTCTGGAGTGTTGGCTATGCATTACTTTGCCTATTCATCGCAGCCTGCGCATTCACCCTCTGGAATAGTGAAAAAACCACGAAAGCAACTTCCTCTGAGCAACCCAGTGACACCATTGCTTTCACAGACTTACCTGTTGGCCGTTGGCTAGCCCTGGCCTTTGTGCCATCCAGCCTATTGCTGGGCTTAACCAACTTTATCAGCACAGACATTGCCTCCGTGCCTCTGCTGTGGATTATTCCGCTGACCTTGTATTTGTTGTCTTTCATACTGGTTTTTTCAAAATGGAATGACAAAACCCACCTGGTCATGATTAAACTGCAAGCAATCTTTTTCCTGCCCTTTCTAATTTACGCCTTTATCAATCCAGCTGATTTGCCGTACTGGGCTTATCTTATTT